>NZ_JBSIPA010000039.1:0-26218 GCF_053574605.1 Caballeronia sp. M23-90
GGTGATCATCCCAGTGCTATCCATGATCAACTCCCAGCGAAAGCGGAGCTTCAGCATGGACCGAATCGAGCCCTCAGTGCGACATTTCTATTTGGCTCAAGTACGACATTACTACTTGGGGCCTACATGCGAAAAGTGGATAATTTATATTATGTAAAATATGCTAGGTATCCTTGATTCACAGCGATGGAGTTGGGACAATTATGTCAGCTGGGGTGTCTGGCGTTGTGCGCGTTATGGCCATCGCATTTGCCTAAAACCCGCGCACTTACGATCTTGGTGCGCCAACGCGATTTATTTTCGAGCAGAATTGTCGCAAACAACACACGTGTGCAACGCTCTCCTTCGGAGCTGCCTCATCGTCCGCAATGAATTGGCACGTTACCGCACCACGCACTGCCTCCAACCGGGTCAACGATCATCGAGTTTTTGGGCCAGCGCGCTTTATTGCCATGTCGAACGGCGTGGACTGCTTGCGTTCTCCGGTCAGATGATAAATGGCATTGGCCTTCATCGATGATCGACTCGCCCGCGAACACATCGGGAATGTAGCTGACCGCCCGATACCAACCCGTCGGAACGCCCGTTCATGACGGACCCAGCCAATGTCCAGATGCGGCGCACGGTACATGAACTCGCCCGCGTTGATGGCCTCGGTGGTGCTGTAGTCCATACGATCCGCGCGATCGAAATAACCCGGCTCCCATTGCTCCGGCGAAGCCGGCGAAACCGGTTTGCCGGTCTTTACTGCGAGGTACGTGACTTCGAACAACCAGTATTTGGACTTTGCGCGTGCGCCTCAGAAGCGATGGCAAACGGCACGATCAAGCATGTCTACGTCTCTCTCATTTTGGACTCCTTTATATTATGGATGTCTTTAACTTAAATCCCAATGACGCAAAGAATCTCGTCTCCCTCCTACAAAGAGCAACGGAGCGACGGCGTCGCTCCGTTGCGTACTGCTTCATGCAGCAATGACTTTCGTCATCGGCTTTTCACCGGAAGGGAGATTAAAGAGGGAAAGCCGAGTCGAAAGGTTTGCCACCAACCCCGACAAAGCCGAGAGCGTCTTCACGGCACCAAACACGTAATAATCCGGGCGCACGAGGATCGCCTTCACGCCATGTTCATCGAAGAATTGCCGGTATTTGCCGCTCACGTCGAATAGCACGCGCCCCGGCACGGTCTTGTCCGCGTCTGCGGTGATGCCAACGGTCTGCGCGCCGATCCGGGCGAGCGCTGCCTGCGAGACGGCGTCCAGATGCTGTTCAGGGTCCGCATCGAGCGCAATGATGTGAAAACCATTGGGCAGTGCGTCGTCGTAGCGCATCTGTTGCCCGTCGTTGGCGACCTGTCCATGCACGCTTAGTTGCCCCGCTGCACCGCAAGTTGAATAGCGTTCCTCACCGCAGATGAGACCATCGGTCAAGCCGGGGAATGGCGGCAAGGGCGGCACCTGACCCGACAGATAGGCGTCGTCGCGCAGCTTCGCCTCGTCGGGATCGGAAATGCAGACGACCCGGCCCATTGCGATGGAAGCGTCGATGACGGCGCGCACCTGCGGGCGACGCTCCGGTGTGTAGCTTTCGAGAAGCTCCGGCGATGAGATACCCTTAAGTATCAGATCAAACCGCCACGCGAGGTTCCACGCGTCCCGAATACCCGAGCACATGCCCTGCCCCATGAAGGGCGGCATCTGATGCGCGGCGTCGCCTGCGAGCACGATGCGGCCGCTGTGCCAGTTCTCGGCAATCAGCGAACGGAACTTGTAGACGGCGAAGCGCACCAGCGTTGCTTCCTGTGGAGTGACCCACGAAGAGAGCAGTTCCCATACTTTCTCTGGTTTCTGCAGGTCCTCAACCGACTCGCGCGGCAGGCGCATGAATTCCCACCGTCGGTAGCCGGGGCCGCCCGGCACCATCGTGGTCGGACGCGCCGGATTGCACCACTGGCCGATATCCGGCACGTCAAGCTTGACGCCTTCGTTAGGCTTAAGGTCAATGACAAGCCAGTCTTCCTGAAAACCCAGGTCTTCGAAAGCAATGTTCTCGGACTTGCGCACAAAGCTGTTGGCACCATCGGCACCGACCACATAGCGGGCGCGCACGGTCTGCGTCTCACCGGTCGGCACCCACGCGTTGCCGTCCATCTTTCCTTTGCGCATCGTTACTTCGCAGTGCTCGGGCAGCTGGCGTAAGCTGATCGCTTCCCAGCCCTGCTGGACGGAGACGCCGGCCAATGATTTGGCCTTTTCGTCCAGAAGCGCCTCAAGCGAAGGCTGATTGAACAGATAGCCAACCGGACCGTCACTAATGGATTCAGCCGACCAATCGATCTCGACCAGCGTCTTCCCGTCAGCGTTAAACCACTGGTAAGTGGACGAGGGTTGCGAAATGCGTGCGACCTGCGCTCCGATACCCATAGCGTTAAAGATTCGCCGGATTTCGTGGTCGTGGAACACGGCGCGAGGCAGCGGATATAACGCCGGCCACCGGTCGAAAGCGGCAACCTTGTAGCCGCGTTCGCCCAGCAGGATGGACAAGGTCTGTCCGACGGGTCCGTATCCGACGATGACGACATCGAGAATGTTTTGGTCAGCCATTTGAGTCCACCTGCTAAAAAAAGGATGAGTCGTACCCCTGGCGCCAGACGATCCGGCTGCCATCAAGAAGATCCGTTGGAAAGACCTGCTTTAACCTTCGGGAACGACACCGGCCACATCCGCCGGCGCTTCAGTGTTGTGGATGAAATTGTCCGGAACAGCTGGACCCCAAAGATAAAGGGAATCCTCCGGAGGAAAGTCGCCCGCCGGCCATTCACGCCCCGCCGAGACAAAGTCGATATCGGCCGAATACTCGCAGAACGAGCCCCACGGGTCCTGAACATAGTGGAAGTAGTTCGAGCCCAGCACGTGCCGGCCGGTGCCCCACCCTTTGTCGTAACCTGCCGCAGCCATCTGCGAAGCACCTTCGCCTACCAGGTTGACGTTATCAACGTCCCAGGCTGAGTGATGCCATCCGCGCGCCGTACTTTTTGCAAAGGCGACCAGATGATGGTCGCTCCCGTGCGGCGCGTGCGTGAACGCGATAATGTCGCGCGATTTATCCGACAGTCGCAATCCGAGCGCCCGGCTATAAAAGTCGAGCGCACCCAGCACATCGGGCGTGAACAGGAGCACATGCGAAAGGCGTCTGGGCCGCACGAGCGCGCTGGACGATCGGGTGTGCGAGCCGCGCTCATCCGCGGCGCTTCCGGCAACGACACAGGGGGTCTTGCTCGAAGGGCTTGTCTTGGGACCAGTCTTGACCTGAATCAGGTTTCCGTCCGGGTCATGGAACCAGAAAGCTTCACCGTCGGGCGCGGGGTCGCGCTCAACGACAACGGCGCCGGCCGCCTTCACCTGACTCAGGATGGCCTCGAAATCTCTTTCGAAGCAACTGAAGCTCAGATAGGCGAGTGACTTTCTGTCCGACGGCAGGATGCGAGCCCAACGGTGGCCATCAACCGCCCGAAGCTCTAGCTGTCGTGCTTCTCCGGCACCCGAAGAAACGTCGAATCCGAAGGCGCGAAAAAATCGGTCTGCGTCCGCTATCGAGGGAACGTTGAGCGCGAAGTGGTCGATCGAATGCACACTTGCGCCGTCGGGAACGGCTACCGCATCAGCCATGACTGTCTCCATTGGTGTGTTCTGTTGCGCCGACTCGGCGGCCGGCTTGGGTTCGCGGCGCGGCCCGCCGCGTCGCCTGCTGGGATGCTTGTTGGGTCGCTTAACCAGCGGTCTCGTCGGCGATCACGTTTCTCAGCGTTCCGATTTTTTCGACACTGACTTCGCACACGTCGCCAGCTCTCATGAAGACCTTGGGGTTGCGCGCCCAGCCGATACCCGAAGGCGTCCCAGACACGATGACATCACCCGCTTCCAGCGTGATCGCCTCGCTGATGACGCTGATGAGGGTGGCGACGTCAAAAACCATTGAATCCGTATTGGCAGACTGCACAACTTCGCCGTTTAGCCGCGTCTCAAGTAGGAGGCCCTTGGCGCCCGCAGGCAATTCGTCGGCCGTTACCAGATCGGGGCCAAAGGCGCCGGTGCCGTCAAAGTTCTTGCCCACCGTCCACTGCGGCGTCTTGAACTGATATTCACGGACCGAGCCGTCATTGAACAGCGCATAACCGGCGACGTGCGCCAGCGCGCTTTCCTTGGTGATATGACGACCGCCCTTGCCCAGTACAACGGCAATTTCGCCTTCGAAGTCGAGCCCTTCCGAGTCCGTGACGCGCGGACGGATCATTGGCTCCTCATGCGCGATCAGACTCGTGTGCACGCGGAAAAACAGCGTCGGGTAGTCCGGCTGCGCATAATTGCTCTCCGACGTGTGGTCGGCAAAGTTCAAACCGACGCAGATGATCTTTGGCGGACGGCGCAACGGCGGCAGGAACTTCAAGCCCTGCGCCGCGATCTTTTCTCCACTGGTCCTCTCTTGAGCGTAATCGTTCAAGTGGACGCCGCGCGCGAGCAATGATTCCAGAGTTTCGTCACCCAGAATCCGCACCTGCGCACCCTCACGCACGCCCAGGGTTGCCTTGCCGTCCCGTTCAAAACTCACAAATCGCACTACTGCCTCCTGTTAATGCCCGGGTGACGGGCCGGCGAACACATTTATTTCGTATTGACATATTTGTCACTTCTAATTCTAATTGATTTGACAAAATGGTCAACTAGAATACGTATAGGAGATACCCGCATGCCACATTGTTTAAAATCTCATACGAAATAAGGGGAAATGCCGTGCCGAAATTACCGACCGTCGAAAACTATCAAACACGCGTCGGGGCATTGCGCCGGGAGAAGACTCGCAACCGCCTCATCGAAAGCGCCTTAGGCGTATTTGCTGAGAAAGGGCCCGACGCGCCGCTCATCGATGACTTCATCGCCGCGGCGGGCGTTGCACGCGGCACGTTCTATAACTACTTTCGTACCACTGCCGAATTGCTGTCCGCAGTGGTGGGAGAAAGCAGCGATGAAGTACTGGGCGTCATCGACCCGGTGGTAAGGGAAGTGCAAGATCCGGCGCGGCGCGTGGTGATGGGTTCGCGGCTCTACATGCAGGTGGCTGTGCGCTATCCGCTATGGGGCGCGTTCATTACCAGGATCGGCACAAGACGTGGGTCGCGCGGTCGCCTGCTCGATGAGTACCTGACGAGGGACCTCACGGCAGCGATCGACCTCGGGAGATTCCGGGTGGCCGATGTAGCCGTGGCACGCGACATCGCGCTGGGCTCGATCATGTACGGTATCGAAACGCTTCTTTCAGGCGAAGCCCCGGTCAACTATGCGCAGCAGTCCATGTACGCCCTGCTTCAGGCGTTCGGCATCAACGCTGACGAAGCGAGGGAACTCGCCTATGAGCGCGTCGTCGAATGTCCCGAACCGCGCGGCGTGATCTTTGAGCGGGGAAGCACTGCTCCTGTCGCGAACGAAGTCAACATTAATGAACAATCGCTTCCCGTCTCCAGCTAAAAGGCGACGCGAGGACGCGGCAAGATCCGACATTATTGAGACGGTACGGAACTACCGGTCACAGTGGCTTGATGTCCTACGCTATTCGCCGGGGCAACGAGGACAACAGCTCACGTACAACCCCTTCTCGACTGGCTCGTGAGGCTTTCCCCTCTGCAATGTCGCGCAGATCCCGCCTGGCAACATGCATGCGCGGTGGCATCGGAACAACCTTGTCGCGCTGGTCGCGCTGCGAAGTGGAATTGGTCCATCCGAAGCGTCGTATTGCAACGATTTCCGGTCATCAAGTGCCACCGCGAGGGTTGCCGTGGCTACGTCTAACAAAGGCGGATCATCGGGGACATCGGGTCGGATGGACGGATCGACCTTTCCGTAGTTTTTGTCTCCAATGATGTACTCATGCACGTCGCCACCGTCCCACCCGATGGTCATAAGCAAGAAGACGTAAAGCCTGGAAAGCTCAACTGATCCGCGAACGAGAATCTGCCGCCAAAGCGCTGGTCTGAGGCCCAGTAGTTCAACCCGCAACTGATAGACGAACTCTGGAGACCTGACCATTCGCAACGTGGGTTTGCGACTACTTGATTTGCGTGCTTGAGCCATTGTGATGGTCCGTTAGGCCGCAGCTGAGTGGCCTGTTCAACGGGCATCAGGCGCCACGTCGGTTTTGTCGCAATAAGGATGGATGGGCGATTTAAGGCGACTCACGGACATCGTCGAACAAAGACTTGATGCGGGCGTGCGGCTTGGAGAGCAGGTTGCAAAGGCCATGGTCGCCGTTCGCATCGGCCCGGAAGTACGCATGGCCGTTGTTGGTACTCCCGGTTATTTTCGTCACGCATCCAAAGCCGAGATGAGCTTGATCTTCAGAAACTTGAGTTTGAGGCGTTGAACCGGCGCTGACTGGTCGGCCTTCGTATCATCCTGTGGTGATGCTTAAGATCTACATTTTTCGGTTATCTGAACTGTATTCAATACAGTCGCCGCCTTGAACGCGAGGCCCAGCGCAACGTTAAATTGATGTGGCTCACGGGCCGCCTGGCAAAGGATTTCAAGACTATTGCGCGATTTCGCAAAGACAACGGCAAAGCGATCCGCAACGCTTGTCGTCAGTTCGTCATGCTATGAAAACGCTTGGACCTTTTCGCCGAAGCGCTCGCTGCGATAGACGGCAGCAAGTTTAAGGCAGTGAACCATCACGATCGCAACTTCACGAGCGCAAAACCAGAACGGCGAATGAAGGATATCGAGGCAAGCATCAGCCGTTATCTGGTGAAAATGGACACCGCCGATCGCAAGGAACCTACTATCGCGAAGGTGAAGACTGAACGGTTGCAAGACAAGATCGCGGCTCTCAAAGAGCAGATGCAAATCCTTGAGAAAGTCGAAGTTCAACTCGACGCGACGCCAGACCAGCAAGTGTCGCTTACCGACCCGGACGCGCGCTCAATGAAGACGCGAGGAACCGGCGTCGTCGGCTACAACGTCCAGGTAGCAATCGATGCAAAGGACCATTTGATCGTCGCGCACGAGATCACCAATAGCGGCATTGATCGGGATCAACTCCTGTCGATGGCGACGCTCGCGCGTAACGAGACGGGCGTCGAGAAGCTCACGGCAGCTGCGGACAGAGGTTATGACAAAAGCGAGGAGGTACTCGCGTGTCACCAAGCTGGCGTTACCGTGTACGTTCCCAAGACGGTGACGTCGAGCGCGACGGCTCACGGTCGCTTCAGCAAAGGCGATTTCATTTACGATGCCGAGGCGAACGAGTATCGCTGCCCAGCGGGACAGCGTCTCACATGGCGCTACGTGACGATCGAGCGCGAGCTAAAGTTGCATCGTTACTGGAGTTCGAACGGCCAGCAGTGTTCGTTAAAGGACAAGTGCACGCCGAGCATACAACGCCGGGTGACGCGCTGGGAACACGAAGAGGTTCTCGATGCATGCAAATCCGTCTTGACCACAGTCCCGACATGATGCGTATCCGACGACAAACCGTCGAGCGTCCCTTCGGCACAATCAAGGTTTAGATGGGAGCCACGCATTTCTTAACGCGAACGATCAAGCGGATAAGCACTGAAATGAGCTGCACGTGCTTGCGTACAACATGAAGCCGCGAGAACAGGTGTCGTCAGAGTCTGCGCCGTTACGCCTTTTGACACGGTCTGGCCGGCTGCCGCCCGACGGCCCACAGCGCTCCGTCGCCTCCCTCGGAAGCGCCCTCGTCCACGTCAGCAACTGCAAGGCGGGGATATCGGATGTTCACCCGAAAAAGAGTAACAAAACAAGAACTGGAGCGTACTGAGTGCGCACAGGCGGCATCATGAATGCATCCATTCATGGAGCACAAACTCATGAGCGCGCCTACGTTATCGCCGAACCCCACATCATCCATCAAGGGACGCAGGTTGCACTGGTCAGCGTACCCTCAACCTGAACGGTATAGATCTCGCGCCTAATTCTTCAGTGTTCTGGTTGGGCTGGCGAGGAGTGCTTGGTATTGCGTCCGGCTCGCGGACCACACGCAACCGCAGATGACACTGGAAGTGCGCTTTACGATTGCGTCGAGATCGTGTTGGGATGGTCGGATCGGATACCGTATCGGGCGAAATGTCACTGATCCCGTCGAAGACCACTGCTTTCAATGCGCACTCCTTGGTGAGGACATGGCTCAGTTTCAGTAAACTGCGGACCCGAAGCAATGGCGCCGCTAGCAAGACACCTTCGCAACTCGACAATCGCACCCGAGATGCTTTGCCGCATTCGAGTCACGCAAAGCAACGACTTGCTGGCGTTAAAAGGTCGGGCAGTTCGTATCAGTGGAGCGGTATCGAAAATGGTTGACGAACGTCACTCCGGCTTACGCCTCGGAGAACACTCGGCATGGGCGTCTATAACGCCACGCGTGGTTTTGGTGGCATAACGGCTCGTGGACTGCGTATGGATAAGCGCATGTGGGCGACAAGATCATACGCGCCCATGATTTAATGCTCAACTGAGGCAGGACTTGGCGGTTTGGACGAAGAGCACTACCGAATTTTTATGACAGACTTTCGCAACTTCAGCCAATTCATATCAACACGGTGGTGCGCTTCATCAAAGCGGCGGCTGACTCACCGAAATCAGGCCCTTCGCCCGAAATTTATCCAGAAACTGGAATCGTTCGGCTCCTCCGGTCCAGGCTGTATCACATTCCCGATTCGCATAGTCTGACTGCCAGCGCCGGTGTATTGCGGCCATTGTGGCAGCCCTGCCCCGTTCGGGTTTCCCGACCGAGCAAAATTCGTCCAGTACGATTGCATGGTGTCGGACACGGCCAAATCCTGCGCGCTTGCCGTCACGTTTCCATTGGGCGTCAGGTTGCCGAACACATATGGCACCTCCGTCGCATGCGTGGCGACCGGGTTATACGCCGATGTCTGCTCGAAATGATAAACAAAGACCGCTGAATGTCCCGTCTTCTGTTGCTGCGTAACCCAACCCCAAGTCTGGTATTTGATCACCTGGTCCCCGATCAATGCCTGTGCTGATTGCGTCGCTTGCCCGATTGAACTGGCAGGGTACGCCTGCTCGAACGCGGTCACGTTCGATGGACCGAACTCAGTTGCGGCGGCACTCGTGTAGGACTGAATCGTCGTATGCGGAAGCGCACGGTTGAAGAACGCGAGACCTTCATCGGAGTTCCATCCTGCCAACAGCGGCACATCGTTTTGACGACCATTGAGAAAACGGACATAGGGATTTTCCGGCAGAACATAGCCGTCCACGATCGGTGAGAAGTTGGTTAAGCCAGGATCGGTGGCGAAAGTCCAATTGGTTGCCGTCTCGAGTGTCAAAGCCGGGACGGCTCTCAACTGATCAAGTGTGGGCGCGTTCATCTGGGTGCCGAGGGCGGTTCCCATCGCCTGCGCATCGGCATACGGCTTCATTTCGCCATGTTCGCTTTCCCAGAACGCGCCGCTTTCGCCAATCGCTTTCTGAAACAGTCCGGTCGCCAAGGGCGACGCCATCAGCAAGCCGATTGCATGAGAGCCGGCCGATTCACCGAATACAGTCACGTTGGCAGGATCGCCGCCAAACGACGCAATATTATCCTTGACCCACTTGAGCGCCGCGATCTGATCCTCAATGCCATACATCCCCGACTTGTGACCATTCGACTCCGCATCAAGATCCGGTCTTGAAAGATGTCCGAATACGCCCAAGCGATAATTGATCGTCACCATCACGACGTTTTTCTTTGCGAGCGACGTACCATCCAGACTGTCGTCCGACCCGGTGCCGAACTGAAATCCGCCACCGTGAAGCCACACCATGACAGGCAGTTTTGCGCCTCGTGTTTTCGCGCCACTCCAGATATTCAGAAACAGGCAGTCTTCGCTCACGCCATCAGTGCTAATCGGGCCACCGAATGCCGCGGCCGCCCAACACTTTGCACCAAAGGTGGTGGCGTCGCGCGCGCCAGTCCACTTCTGTGCCGGTTGAGGCTCTTTCCATCGCAGGTTTCCCACGGGAGCGGCGGCATAGGGAATCCCCTTGAAACTGACGATGCCCGAAGCGTCTGCCGCATTGCCCACGAGACTGCCCGACGCGGTGGTTACATGGTTATCGAGCGGCGCGGCGGATTGGTCCGGCGTGGATCCGTTGCCGCCGCATGCGGACAGAATGACCACTGCAATTGGCAGGGCCATGCTCCGGGGACTAACATTTCCTTTTTGCATAAACATTGTTTCGTCTCCTTGATCAGAACGTGTGCTTGATGCCGGCCATGACACCGAGTTGCCCGATGCCCGCAGCGGGTGTTGTCCCGGGTCCACCCTGGCTCAGCGTGTAGCGCGCCTTGTTACTGTTGAAGAGGTAGCCGCTTTGCAAATAGACGCTGGTTCGTTTGGACAACAAATAGGTGCCGCGCAATGCCGTGAGCGTGGCGCGCGTGTCCTGTTGCTTGTCAAGAGTGCGGTAGACGCCGCCGTCCAGAGCAACGGACGGCGTGACAAGATACGTTCCGGTCAGATAGTAAATATTCGTGCGAACATCAGGCACCGCGAGCGCTTGCGTATCGACGAAGCGTCCCAGCCAGCCGCCTCCTAACTTCAACTGTCCCACCTTGAAGTAGCCGTTCAGTTGCATCCGGGTGTCCTTGTCGCTGCTTTGCGTCAAGGCAACCGGCACCACACCGTTGAAAAAATTCGCCGCAGCGCCGGGTCCACCTCGCTGTTCGTCGTAGGAAGCCGCAAGGCCGAAAGCGCTGCTGTCGTAGCGCAGCAGCGCAGACCACTGCCGACACGCCTGCGAGTTCCCGGGAATGGGTCCCGCGCATGTGCCTTGTCCGGGCGAATTGCCAGTACCAGCCGAATCGCGTCCAAACGAATACGTCGCGCCTACCGTGAGGCCACCGAAGGTACCCTTGTAGGCGATCGTGTTATCGCTTCGCGAGTTCGGGATGTACGCGTCGATTGAACCGACACCTCCATAGATATCAGGGCCCAAGGCATCGGCGTCGCTGATGGCCCAAAACGACATCGTGTATTGACGGCCAAAGGTCAGCGCGCCGTACGAATTCGCAAGACCAACCCACGCCTGGCGTCCAAAGAGTCGGCCACCCTGGTTTACATCGCCGGCGCGCGTATTGAAACCGTTCTCCAAGGTGAAGATTGCGGCAAAGCCGCCACCAAGATCTTCCCTGCCGCGAATCCCCCAGCGTGAGGGCACAGAACCGGTTATGCCCGGCATTCGGATCACTTTGTCTCCTGCCGCATCCGCATGCGTCACCAGTTCGATACCCGTGTCGAGAATTCCGTAAAGCGTGACGCTGCTCTGTGCGAAGGCGGGGCCGCTGAATGCAAGCATGGCAAACGCTGCAATCGTATTGATTTTCATGTCTCCAAACCCTTTGTCGAGTTCTAATTTCTTATGAACTGCAGTTCCCGCGACACGTTGATCCGTCAGGCCTCCGTGTTGTGTATGAAGTAATCGGGTACGTCGGGTCCCCATTGATAAAGCGAGTCTTCAGGAGCGAAATTGCCGGCCGGCCATTCGAATCCAGCGGAAACGAAATCAATGTCGGCGGAATACTCGGAAAACGAACCCCACGGGTCACGCACGTAGTGAAAATAATTTGAACCCAGCACGTGCCGCCCCGTCCCCCATCCAGCCTTGAAGCCCGCCTTGGCCATTTGCGTCGCACCGTTGCCGACCTCATCGACGCTCGCGACGTCCCATGCCACGTGGTGCCATCCTTTGGCCGTGCTTTTTGCGAAAGCAACGAGATGGTGGTCGCTGCCGTGAGGCGCATGCGTGAACGCGATGATGTCGCCGGAGCGGTCCGACAGCCGCAAGCCAAGGGCCTTCTCGTAGAACGCCACAGCACGCAGCACATCGGGTGTGAACAGCAACACGTGCGACATACGTCGCGGATGTACGGTCGCAACCTCGGAGCGCATTCGCGAACCACGATGATCCGCACTTGCGCTAAACGGCGCGAGCGGCAATTTGGCCTCGGGCGTGGTCTTCGGGCCGGCTCGCACCTGAAGCAGGTTGCCGTCTGGATCGGCGAACCAGATCCCTTCGGAGCGGGTCGCATCGTTTGACGACATGATTGTGGATCCCGCCGCGCTCACTTGCCGCGCGATCCTGGCCAGGTCGCCTTCGAAGCAATTGAAACTCAACCAGGCAAGCGACTTGCTGTCGGCCGGCAGGATGCGAGCCCAGCGATGACCGTCTGCGGCGCGAACATCGAGCGCGCCGCTTGTGCGCTTGACGTCGAGACCGAATGCCGTAAAAAAATGCTCGGCCTCGGACAGCGACGGCACATTGAGCGCGAAGTGATCGATCGAATGCACGCCGGCGGGCGGCGAATCAGTACTGGCGGACATGGTGTCTCCCGAACGGCGAATGGTGGATCAGGCGGCCTCGTCGACGATTTCGTTTCGCAACGTGCCGATGCCTTCGACCGATACCTCGCACACATCGCCATGACGCATCAGCAGCTTTGGATTGCGCGCCCAGCCCACGCCGGACGGGGTGCCTGAGACGATCACGTCGCCGGCTTCGAGTGTGACCGCTTCGCTCAACAGAACGATCAGGGTTTCGACGTCGAACACCATGTCGTCCGTACTGGCCGATTGCACGACCTCGCCGTTCAGCCGCGTTTCAAGACGCAGGCCTTTCACGCCTGCGGGAAGCTCGTCAGCCGTTACGAAGTCCGGACCGAATGCGCCGGTGCCGTCGAAGTTCTTGCCCATCGTCCATTGCGGCGTCTTGAACTGGTACTCGCGCACCGAAGCATCGTTGAACAACGCGTAACCCGCGACGTGCGACAGCGCGTCTTCGCGGTGGATATGGCGGCCACCCTTGCCCAGCACAACGGCGATCTCGCCTTCGTAATCGAGGCTGTCCGAAACACGCGGGCGAATGATCGGCGCGTTGTGCGCAACGAGGCTCGTATTGAGCCGCAGGAACATGGTGGGGTAATCAGGCTGTTCGAAATTGCTTTCTTTCGAGTGGTCCTTGAAGTTGAGACCCACGCACAAAATCTTGGTTGGCCGGCGTAAAGGCGGCAAAAACGTCAGACCCTCTTGCGCTTCCACTCGGCCGCCTTCCTGAGTGGCCGCCCAGGTGTTCAGGTCGGCCCCCTGCGCGAGCAAGTCTTCCAGGGTGAAATCGCCAAGCGTGCGGATCGCGCTGCCTTCGCGAACACCGAGCAGCGCCCTGCCGTCTTTCTCAAAACTTACGTACCTCATGCCCTTCTCCTGAATGAACGCGGCGCTCGCGCCGCAGTGAAGTCAAATCTGTGATGTGTCGCGCCCGTGATAGACCCAGCCGTTCGCGAGCATCGCGACACCTGCGATCACGACAGGCGCCGCGAACACGACGAATGCAATATCGACGGTATGGAATGCAACCAGCAGCACACCGCCCGTCATCGATCCGATGATCGAACCAATGCGGCCGACGCCAAGCGCCCAGCTCACGCCGGTGGCGCGCGCAGCCGTCGTATAGAACCCGGCGACAAGCACGTTCGCGCCGGTTTGCGCGCCTGAGAGGCCAAGACCTGCCATGAAGACGGTGACGTACACCCATGTGGGTTGGTTGATCGAAACCCCGATCAACGCAATAGAGACCGCGGCGACGGCGTAGGAGCCGGCGAGCACGTAGAACGGATTCATCCTGTCCATCAAGCGCGCATTTATCAGCGAGCCAATCGTTCCGCCGAGCGGCAACATGGCGCCGACGCGTGCAGCGTGCGAGGCTTCGATACCGGCGCCGGTGATCACCGTGGGCAGCCAGCTGCTGACTTGGTAGTAGACCCACAAGGTGCAGAAGAACGCGAGCCAAAGCAGCAGCGTCCCAGTTCGATAACGCTGACTGAAAAGGGTGCCGACCGCATTTTCACGGACCGCGTTGGCATTGGCTTCCTTGGGGATCACCTCTTCGATCGGCGTGTCCGCGTCGCCGGTCAGACGCCGAAGCACCTGACGGCTTTCGCGCTGATAGCGTGGTTTTCCGGCCATGAATCGCAACGATTCCGGCATCCAGAGCCAGACTATCGGTGTTAACAAAAGCGGGAATACACCGCCGAAGACAAAGACGCCCTGCCAGCCGAAGGCCGGAATCAATAGCGCAGCGACCGCGCCGCCAAACGCCAGCCCGAGCGTAAAGCCGCAAAACATCAGCGTGACCATCAAGGCACGGCTGCGCGCAGGGCTGAACTCCGACGACAAAGTGATCGCATTCGGCATCGCACCGCCGAGTCCCGCACCGGTTGCGAAACGCAGCAGGATGAGCCACGTTGGCGAAGACGCATAAGCACATGCGAGGCTGCCGATCCCGAACAACACAAGCGAAACCGCGATGACGCGCTTGCGGCCAATGCGATCCGCGAGCGGCCCAAACAGGAAGCTGCCGACTGTGAGACCGAACAGGCCCGCGCCGAAAATCGGACCGAGCTGCGCCGGGCTGAGCGACCATGCTTTCTTGAGCAACGGCGCGACGTAACCCACGGACGCAACGTCGAAGCCGTCGGCGGCAACGACTAGAAAGCAGAGAACCAGGGTGAGAATTTGTAGCGGCGAAGTCTTCCCGTCGTCCACGACGCTGCGGGGCGTGATTGCGTGCGCATGCATTTACTGTCTCCGATGGATGGGTTCGCTTGAATGCGAAACTATTTCCGTTTTTGGTTTTCAGAGGTCCTTCAAGACCTCCCTGTCGTTCAACTCATGGCGTCATGGCCGTTTCAGAAGACGGCGCGGCGCCGTTATCACATGCATGTCCAATGGCACGCCTCACTGCTGCTTCGAACTCGCTACCCAGCGCATTGCCGCGCCAAGCCACGTGCTGGTCAGGCCGGATCAATACGAAATCGGCCTTGTAGAGCTCAGCTACCGCCGCTTCGCTGATACACATGACCGCCAGTTGCGGTAGCGTCGATGCAGCGCGGTGCAATGCTTCATCGTGCGCTGCGTCGATGCCTGCCGGTGCCGTACACAGCAATGTGAAGCCCATGCCGAGCCGGTCGTAAAACGAATGGCCGCCGGCGAGCCACACATGCGGCGCGCGATGGCCGGCGCGTGCGCACGGCACGTAGAGGTTGGCTGTATCGGGTGGGCTCGCACCGGCTTCGGCTTCAATCAGCGGCGACATCTCGTAACGCGTGCCGAGATGCACTCCCGGAATGACGAATTCGGCGGTGGTATGAAACTTCAGATAGTCACCGACAGCTTCGCGCGCGGCATCGCCGCGGGGCCCGTCTTCGTATGCCGCCGCAGGCACCTGCAGATGGCCGATGCTATCCGCGAAACCACGTGCAAATGCGGTATTTCTCAGCGCCGCTGGACGGCGTTCTGCCTCGTAGCTCGCGCCGAGTGCGGCTCCCGCGAAGCCCTTGACCATCGCTTCGAGTTTCCACGCAAGATTGGCTGCGTCCTCGATGCCGGTGTTGTAGCCAAGGCCGCCTGTCGGCGTGAAAAGATGCGCGGCGTCGCCGGCAAGAAACACTCGCGCTACCGCGAACTTCTCGGCGACCAAGGTGAAGCCCGCAGTCCACGTCGAACCGCTTTTCAGTTCGAACGGAATATCCGCGCCGATTGCTTCGCTGATACGGCGCCGGACGCTGTCGTCGTCGGGCAGTTCGTCCTCGCGCATCTGCACGTTCATGATGAAGTGACCTTTGCCGTCGACTGCAATGATCAGCGCGCGTTGCCTCGCGCTAAAGGTCCAGTATTGCCATGCGGGCGCATGCGGGCTGACTGTGTAGATGTCAGGTGCGTAGAAATACACGGCGTCCATCTGGCCGCCCATGAATTCGCGCCTTTCACCGGATACGCCCTCATACCGCACGCCAAGCGATTTGCGCACGAAGCTTCGTGGGCCATCGCAACCGATCAGATAGCGTGCCTTGAGCTTGCGCGTTTCGGCGTCGCGTTCGGGCGTCGCGGCCAACTCGACGGTGGCCGTTACCGAATCGCCGTCTTGCGCGAATTCGGTCACGCGCGCGCTGAAATGCACACGGCACGCGGCGTTCTTGCGCGCGGCTTCGAGCAGAACCGGCTCAACGTAGAGTTGCGAGCAACGGTGTGGGGGTTCAGGCGTAGCCCAGGTGAAGGAATGCGCTTTTGCCCATTCGATTGCATCTTGGGATGCCGGTTGATGAAGGCGTGCAAGCTCATGACCGGCGATTGAAGTGAAGTACGCAACGTCCGGTGCATAGTCGCGCGGCAAACCCAACGCACGAACCGCCTCCGATATACCGATGCGTCGAAAGTGCTCCATCGTGCGCGCGCTATTCGCGTTGGCGGCCGGATGAGTGCTCGTGCCCGCTTTGGCGTCGAACACTTCCGTGCTGATGCCTCGCTGACCCAATTCAGCTGCGAGAAACAATCCAACCGGGCCACCGCCCACGATGATGACGTCGCAATCCACCACTTCTGTCTCCTGATTCTCTTTTTATCGACCGTGGGAGCAAAGTTAATCGTTGGGCGGGTATAAATCTATACAATGAGTTTCATATCCATAATGAATCTGGTGCATACATGGACTCGCCCGACCTTAATTTTCTGTACGTCATTCAGGCGCTCGGCGAGGAACGGAGCGTCTCCCGGGCAGCCGACCGCCTCGGCTTGACGCAACCCGCGGTAAGTCACGCACTGGGGAAACTCCGTACACTGTTTCAGGACGATCTGTTCGTGCGTGCCGGCCCTGTGATGGCGCCCACGCCCGTGGGCGAACGTCTGATTGACGGCGTAGCGCACGTGCTAGGCGTGGTCCAGCAGGAGATATGGAGCGCGAAGGCATTCGACGCGGCCACCACCACGCGAACGTTTTCCGTTTGTCTGAGCGACATGGGCGTGATCGTGTTGTTGCCTCGGCTTCTCGCGGCGTTGCGTGAACGCGCGCCGCTTGCATCGCTCAAGCCGATCCAGTTGCCGTCGCTCGAATTGGCGAGCGCGCTGCAGGATGGCGCGTTGGATCTGGCCATCGGATATCTGGGCAAGATGGGCGATAACCTGCATCAGCAGCCGCTCTTCCGCCGCTCGCTGGTCGGCATCATCAGAGGCGGACCCACGCGCAGGAAGATCCGCATGACACTCGCACAGTTCATCGAGAAACAGCATGTGGTGGCCGGCACCCTCGCGCTCACCAATCAGCTACTCGAAAAAGAAATGCGGCGGCGGGGTGCGCGGCTGAAGGTCGGTTTGGATGTACCGTATCTTCTCGCCGTGCCGAGCCTCGTCGCGACATCCGATTTCATCGCGGCGGTTCCCGATGAACTCGCCGACCTGTTTGCGCGCTTGGCGGATGTTGATGTGTTTCCACTGCCTGTCGACTTACCCGATCTGACCGTCCAGCAGTTTTGGCACGCTCGCCATCACAACGACGCGGGGCATCGATGGTTTCGCGGGCTTGTCGCCACCACGTTGCGTCAACATGGCGGCGGAAACACCCTACACGGAAAGGACTAGAGGGCCGCATGTGCAGTCGGCGTAGAGTTCCGCGCGAAACACGTGCGCCGGCATTTCATTTATGCCTCGCATCAGGCCCTATCTACGCCAGAAGCAGCGAAAATAAAACCGCCCATGTCATCTTGATGTCCTTATCGAAGCATCCAGATACTAATGGGAAATGCTTTCAAGCGACGCGCCTCTGGTCCGCGGACCCATCGTTCCAATGACAATCATCACGATCACCATCGCGCCCGCAATGAAGCAGAACACGCCAGATACACCAAAATCTCTCAGGATGAAAGCGATCACAAAAGAACTGAAAACAGCAGACAAACGGCTCCAGGAATAGACGAAGCCCACAGCTCGCGCGCGAATCGCGGTCGGATAGAGTTCCTGCTGATAGGTGTGGTACGTGAACGAGATGATGTTGCCCGCAAGTGTCAGGCAAACACCTAATGCGACCACCATCGCGGCGCTGCTCACTTGGCTGAAGATCAGCCCACAGGCAACGTTGGCGGCCGCCATCACGACGATCACATGCTTGCGCTCGAAGCGGTCGGCAATCCAGTAGCCAAGAAGCGGGCCAATAGGCGCCGCGAGTCCGATGACAGTTGTGTACAGGAGGCTTGACGTCACCGTGATGCCTTGCTTGACGAGCAAGGTTGGCACCCAGTTTGCGAAACCGAAAAACCCGACCGTCTGGAATACGTGGAAGATAATCAGCATCACCGTGCGTTCGCGATAAGGCGGCTTCCACATATCGCTGAAACCGGCATTGCTAATTACCGGCTCGGCAGGTCCAGGCACCGGCAGCGGCTCGCCGTACTCTTTCTGAACCTTTGCTTCGAGCTGACTGAGCACTGCGTCCGCTTCTTCCAGCCGTCCTTTACTGGCTAGCCACCGAGGGCTCTCGGGCAGATTGCGTCGGAACCACCAAATCATCAGTGCGCTGCTACCACCGAGCAGCACCACCCAGCGCCAGCCGGCAATGCCGAACGGCGTGCGCGGCACCAACAGATAGGACAGGAAGGCCACCACCGGCACGGCGGAAAAGCCCACCGCCTGACAAATTGCGAATGCACGGCCGCGTAGATGCTTGGGTGCGAGCTCGGACATGTAGGTGCCGATCGTAATCAATTCAACGCCAATGCCGAGCCCTGAAATAAAGCGCCAGGTATTGAGGCCTAAAGCCGACGTTTGAAGCAGCATCACCGTATTTGCCACGACGTACCACAGCAGCGCATAGGTGAAGATCGCGCGCCGGCCGAAGCGGTCGGCGAGAAAGCCGCAGGCGATGGTGCCAACAAACAGTCCGGAGAACAGCGCGGCGATAAAACTGGCGACGCCGGAAGTGCCAAAAAGTCCTGCCGTCGTCGACGTGAGGATGCCGCTTCTGACGAGACCTGGCGCGATATAGCCGCTGAAAAGCAGATCATAGATCTCGAAGAAGAAGCCAAGGCTCAGCAAAACGATGAGTTTCCAGACTGCGCGCGTCGCGGGCAATCGGTCCAGACGGGCCGAGATGGTGCCGCCATCGCCGATGCGGTCGACGTGGCTCGGACTGGCCGCGTCTGCCGCCGGCTGGAGGTTCTGCAAAACGGGTTGTGCGCTGGCCATGCTTGTCTCCTGCTTTTATAACCGTTTGACCGGAAAAGGTGTTTAACCGGATCAGGCCAACGGAACTCAGGGCTGTCCGATCGAACACGCGATCGGTTCGCCCATTTGCCGCGTACCGACGAGTCGGGTGCCCGGTCGATAGATGTCCGCCGTGCGCAATCCCTGCCGCGAAACCTGTTGCACCGACGCTTCAATACGATTCGCAAGATCGTGGCGCCCACCGGCGTGGCGCAACATCAATGTTGCCGCGCGGATGCATGCGATCGGATTGGCCCGATCCTGCCCTGCGATATTCAGTGCACTGCCATGCCCGGCTTCGTACAGGCTCGGCCTCGTTGAGCCGAACATCGCAGACGCCGCCAACCCGACCGACCCGGTCAGCGCCGACGCCGCATCGGACAGCAGGTCGCCAAACAGATTGCCAGTGACGATGGTGTCGAACGCCATCGGCTGGACGATCGTCTGCACGCTGGCGTTGTCAGCGTACTGATGGGTCACCGCAATATCCGGATAGTCCTTGCCGAGTTCTGTCACCACCTGCCGCCAGAGCCTTGAAGTTTCCAACACGTTTGCCTTGTCGACCCTGTACAAACATTTGCTGCGTGCGCGTGCCGCGTCAAAGGCAATCTGCGCGACGCGCCGCACCTCCGACTCGCAATAACGCATCGTGTCGAAACCTTCCCGCTCACCGCCTCCCGGCGCGTCCGCAATCACACGCCGACCGCGCGGCGTGCCCATGTAGACGTCGCCGGACAACTCCCGCACGATTAGCAGGTCCAGTCCCCTCACCCGCTCGGGCGTCAGCGGCGAAAGCGATGCAAGTTCCGGCTCGATCTTCACCTGCCTAAGGCTGGCGTACAGCCCGAGCTGTTTGCGCAATCCAGGAATTGCCTGCTCCGGACGAAGCGCGCGATCAAGATGGTCACAGCGTGCATCATCCACGGCGCCAAACAGCACGGCATCGGATTGCATTGCGATATTTACGGTCGACTCCGGCAGCGGATTTGCGCACTGCTCGAATGCAGACGCACCGGCGAGTGCGGCTTCGATCGAAAATTCGAAGCCGAACGGCCTCAACGCGCGGAGCACCTGCAGCGATTGTGCAATGACTTCTGGACCTATGCCGTTACCGGCGATGACCGCGATCTTCATGCGTGACGCTGCCGGAGTTCGTCGAACGAGACGATCTCGCCAGCAATCGCGCTCGCTGCAACGGTCGGCGGACTTGCCAACCAGACCTGCCCGGGTCCCGAGCGGCCAGGAAAATTGCGGTTGATTGCGCTTACAGTGACTTGAGACGCGTCGGTGGAAGAGCCGGGGCCGCAATTCGCACAGGCGCCGCAAGAGGGCTGCAACATCTCGGCCCCGACGCGTTCGAACGTCTCAATGTAGCCGCGCGACACACAGTAATCGCGAACGTCGGTGGTGCCGAACTGAAGGTACAACTTCACGTGTTTGGGCACGCGCAACCCACGTTGGGCCGCCCACGCAAGCACTGCGTGATAGTGATCGAAGTCATCTCGCTTGCCCGCCGTGCACGAACCGCCATAAGCGACGTCGATCGCCGGCCGCTCCTGCAACTCGTCGATCGCGACGCCATTACCCGGATCACCGGGCAAAGCCACCATCGGCTTGATGACGGTGCAGTCAAGCACGATCGTGTCCGCGTACACGGCTTCGGGATCGCTTTGCATCCACGGTTCGATCGTGAAATCGACGCCGCGTCGCTCTTTCAGGAAGCGCACCGTCTCCCCGTCCGGCGCCACGATGCCGGTGAAACCGCCAAGCTCGGCTGTCATGTTAGTGAGCGTCGCCCGTTCGTCGGTCTTGAGCCGGGCGACCACCGGGCCCGTGAATTCAAATACTTTGCCTACGCCCAGTCCCGCCCGAATCTTTGGGTTAGCGAGCAGATGCAGTACCAGATCCTTCGCGGTGACGCCGGCACTCGCGGACCCGCGCATGTCGATGCGCAGCGACTGCGGCACCGTCAGGCGCACAGCACCCGTCACGAACGCGTTGGCCATGTCCGTCGTCCCTACGCCGAACGCAAGGCAGCCGAGCGCCCCGCTATGCGGCGTATGCGAATCAGTGCCGACGACGACTTGCCCCGGCAGCGCATACAGCTCGGCCATCATTGCGTGAGAAATACCTTCGGAACCCTCAGCGGGTTTGCCGTCGATACTGTCGAGATAGCCATGATTGCGCACACCGTAGTCATCGACGAAGGCACGGTGTGCATCCGACAATTCGCGAACGTTAGGCAGCAGGCCGTTCTTGATGTGCAGTTCGCTGCGATGGGAGTAGGACAGATGATCCTCAAAGGCGAGGATGCCGGCGGGATCGAACAATTGAAGCGGCCTCCCGAAGGTGGCGTGCAGCATGTGCGTTGCCATGCCAGTGTAGTACTCATGGATGAAGCGCCATTCCGCACGTACGAAAGCGCCATTGCCTGGCTCAATTGTCGCGCTGGTTTGCTCCGTGCGGATCGCGTGACGGGCGAGAATTTTTTCGGCGAGCGTGCGTGGCACGGCATCCGCCCGCGCGCCAAGACTTGTGACCGCGACATGACGCATGTTCGTCGCGCCGTAGCGCAGCAGCCCGCCACTACGCAAGATCGCGGCTGCCAGCGCGTCGCGCGATGCAACCAGTTCGTCGATGTCGATCGGCTCGCCGCGCTGGATGCGCTCGACCAGACTAAAATCGGTCGATGTGAATAGTCCCAGATTGTCGGCGTTCTGTCGGTAGATGCGCTCGAAACTTTTGGCGATAACTAGCTGAATCCCAGCGTTGAGCTCCGCGACTGGGCTGTGTTCGCGGGACGAACCCTTTCCATACCGGTTGCCCGCAACCGTGACACAAAAGCCGTTTGATTTGATGTCGTCCACGCCAATCGGACACTTCGTGCCCACACGCAGGCCAACGTAAGGATAACGGCCAAGACGTTCATCATATTGCGTTAGCACGCTCATCGGCGTGATCTCGTCGGTCGATACGTCGTCGCGTAGCTCGTGCGCCGTCGATAGCGTCAGGTTTTCGCCCGCCAACTGCCGTTCGATGAGACGTGGTTCCGCGCTCAGGAAAAGGACTCGGCCCGCTAGAGTGAAAATTGCCATGTTTGTCTCCCATCTGGCAATCTAGCCCGGCGAAGGCGTTGCAACGAAGTGCTGTTTCGGCAAACGGGGCATCGCCGATTACGATGTCCGTGCTAACCCTCATCCCGCGTTTGTGACAGATGCTCGATCAGCGCCTGAACGGCTTTCAGGCGCGGCGATTTACGTAGCGCATAAACGCACAATTCCCGCTGTCCCCAGCGTTCGTCGAGCGGACGTCTCACGAAGTTGCGCGTGCCTGCAAACGCCGATGCCGCGCTCGTCGGTACGATGCCTATCCCCAATCCGGCCTCAACCATCCGGCATTGCGCGTCGAAACTATTGACTGTGACACTGATCCTAAGCGAACCACGCGCCGCGTCGGCACGCTCTTTGAGGAGTTGATCGAGTGATCCCCCCGCTTGAAGTGCAACCAGCGGAAATCTAACGACATCGGAGAAAGAAAGCCTATCCGCGTTAGCGAGTTCGTGCGCGGGAGGAAGCACCACCATTAACGGATCGTCGGCGAAATGCCTTGATTCAAGGCCAGACGGTACAGACGCTGGCGCAACGCACACGCCAACGTCGGCACGATCTTCCAGACACGCGCGCAGCACGTCGTCACTGATGCGTTCGTTCAACGCGATATCGACATGGGGATATTCCGACTGGAAGCTCATAAGTCGCTCGGGCAGAAATCCTACGACGGCGGACGCATTGGCAAACAGGCGTACGACGCCGGATACCTGTCCGCTGAGAGATTGCACGTCACGACCGAGAGATTGAAGGTCATCGTGCAGCCTGGTCGCACGGATGAAAGCGTGCCGCCCTGCTTCCGTCAACTCGACGCCGGCCGGAGAACGCACCAGAAGCGGCATGCCAATGGCGAGCTCGAGATCGGCAATACGACGGCTGAGCGCCGATGTTGCAATGTGCATCCGCTTTGCCGCCCGTGCGATGGAACCCTCTCTGGCAGTTGCGAGAAAAAGCTCCAGGCTATACGGATCGATTCTCATGGGTGGACGTCGGAACGATTCAAGTTGGGTCGGTCGATCTTACAACGCCTGTTAGGAGACGACGCCAATTCGTTCGCGATACAGAAGCTCATCTGTTGTTCAATCGTTCGAGTAGGGTCTTCTATTTCGCTTCGTTGGTATTAAGCATAAACCTGAGACAACCTTTGGAAACATCAATGCGGATGTGCTCGCGGACAAAGACGCCGCGTTCAAGCGCATCAATTTTTGCGACATCATTCGAGCCTCTGGCTGGGACGGCTAGCGGATCAGGGCTGCGTCGAGGCAAGAACAGAAAGGTCGAGTCGCGGCACGCTGCGACGAACACTAAGCATCCATCTATCCACAAAGCACGAAGCAGGTAAAAGGAAAGCATAATGTCAACGCTGACAGAAAAAGTTGCGGTTGTAACAGGCGCATCGAAGGGTATCGGCGCATCAATTGCCAAGCATCTGGCAGAGGCAGGCGCGTCAGTTGTCGTCAGCTACGCCACTGACAAACAGGGGCAGGCAAAGTTGTCGCCGAAATCGTCAAGGCGGACGGAAAAGCCATCGCGGTACAAGCCAGTGTGAGCGTCGAAAGCGAGGTCGTCGTCATGCTCGCGGCGACGCAAAAAGCGTTCGGGAAAGTGGATATTTTGGTGAACAACGCCGGCGCGTATGCGTTCTCGGCGATTGAAGCTGTGACACTTGAAGACTTCAACCGACAGTTCACCACCAATGTTTTTGAATTGCTGTTGGTCACCAAGACTGGGCTGCCTTTTTTCGCCCCGACGGGCGGCAGCATCATCAACATCAGCTCAGTGGTCAGCACCATGGCCCCGCCAACGGGAAGTATTTACGCCGGCACCAAAGCCGCCATTGATACGATCACGAAAACGCTCGCGAAGGAACTCGGACCCAAAAATATCCGTGTAAACGCTGTCAATCCTGGACTAGTCCTCACCGAAGGCCTTCACACCGCTGGGATTTCTGGCGGGGACATGGAGGCGCAAATGGTGGCGATGACTCCACTGGGTCGTGCTGGGCAACCGGCGGATATCGCGAAACCTGTCGTGTTCCTCGCGTCAGACGACGCCGGCTGGATAACCGGAGAAACCCTTTATGTTTCCGGTGGGGCTGGGGTGTAAATCGATGAACCCCCATGCCCTTGCCCCGGCACCAACGCAATTCGTTACCGCTGGAGACGTCCGCTTTGCCTACCGACGTTTCGGGAAGAAGGAGGAACGCGCCAGCATATTTCATTACGGCCCTACAGGACAAGGCTCGTCAAATAGCTGACGCGCAAGGAGCATCTTTCAGCGTTCCGAGAATTCTTCCGTTGAGGCAGCGGGAGACGCAATCGTCGATATCGTCCGGTCTAAGCGGTGAAGGCCTGCCAGGGCACAGCATCTACGCTGCTTCCACGGCATTATTTCGACGTCATCGTAACCGACTGCGATCAGCAAGTTTCACCCCTATGAAGTGCATTTCAACTATGCGTTTTAGCTATCTAGTCTGAGACCCCCTGCTCTGGCAAAGTTTCTACAATGCCGGATAAGGGACTAACGTGAAACTCCAGGACCAGCTTGACGAGGTAAGAACACACTTTGAACTAGACCCTACAAACGCCGCTTCATCGGACGCATTGTATGGCGTAGTCGCGAGACTCATCAGAGATAGGGCCGCATACCGTGCGCTCCAGGCCGGCGTCATCGCGCCTAATATTTCTCTTCTGGACAGCGCGGGAACAAAACTTTCGCTTAGAGGCTTGCTGTCCAAGGGGCCAGTCGTCTTGGTGTTTTATCGCGGTGCCTGGTGTCCGTATTGCAGTCTTGAGTTGAGCGCCTTTGAGCAAGCCCGTCCAAAGATTGAAGAGTTGGGCGCGACCCTCGTGGCCGTCTCCCAGCAGAGAGCTACCTTTAGCGAACAATCACGGCAGGACAACAATCTTCGCTTCCCAATATTGGTCGACAAACTGGGCCGCGTCGCCGCTGCGTATGGCGTTCGTTGGTTATTGACGGTCGAGTTGCAGGGGGTGCATCAGCTACTCGGTGCAGACCTCTCCATCTTCAATGGCGATTCTGAATGGACGCTGTCCATGCCCGCGAAATTCGTAATCGGGCAGGACGGGTACATCGCCTGGTCAGACGTCAATCCGGATTACACCGCTCGCGCCGAACCAGCCGAGCTGTTCCCGATTCTCAGGCAGTTAGCGCGAAGCAGAGAGAGGTAGGGCCAAGGCGACTTCGACGATCGGCGTCGACCGTCGTCGGGGCTTGTATGTTTCACCACCAGGTTCACGAGTAAAACCAGGACGACAAATGATTACCATGACGGAATTAACCATCGAGCCTCTCAAGCGTGGATTGCAGCAAATGTCGGGCTACCTCGATCATGCCCAGAAGCACATCATCGACTACGGGATTGCTCCTGACTCACTTCTTGCAGCACGGCTTGCCCCCGGCATGATGACCTTCAGCGCCCAAGTTCAGCGCGCGAGTGACAATGCTAAAAATGGCGTTGCGAGGTTGACCGGCACCGTTGCGCCTGTCTTCCCCGATACGGAAGCAAACATCGAGCAACTGAAGACTAGGCTTGGAAACACAGCGAAGCATTTGGAAACGCTCACCGGTGAGGACTTTGCCGGAGCCGAACGGCGCCTTATTCAACTGCGATTTCTAAGCATCAACGGCGACATGACCGGTTTTGAGTATTTGACCCGTTTCCTGTTGCCCAACTTTTATTTCCATATCGCGACTGCCCACGCGATTTTGCGACATCAAGGTGTCGCAATTGGCAAGAAAGAGTATCTCGGTCCGTTGCATTAACGCTGACCAACCCGAAAGCCACACTCCGCCTTTCGTATGCGACAAAGACAATGCCGCGCACATCGTGTAAGCACCTCGCGCCGTGGTGTCGAAAAGTATCTACTGCTCGTGGCTTTGAAGAAAACTTATCAAATGTTCAACGAACGTCTTCGCCGCAAGCTTTGCAGCGCGCCCGGCAGGAAAAACCGCATGAATCTCGGTTGTGCCCATATTCCAATCTTCAA
>NZ_JBSIPA010000003.1:0-53624 GCF_053574605.1 Caballeronia sp. M23-90
TCAAGCGTGGGGCGGCCCCGCCTTGGCGCAATCCGCCGCAGGACCGTCAGCGCCAAGACCGTCGATTGAAGCGCAAGCGCCGGCGTTTACCGTGGGCGAGAGTTGGGAGTTTTCGTTTGAGACCGCGCTTGAGCCGCAAAAGAACGAGCATTACTCCCAGACCGTGGTCGCCATCAACGACGGGCGAGCCGCAATCGCGGTGAATGGCGGGCAGAGCGCTTCCCTCCAACTCGACGCGAGCGGCAACGTCGTGAAGACGGCGTCGGGAAGCTTCGAGCCGAGCGATAGCAAGTTGCAGTTCCCGCTGTCTGTCGGCAAGCGCTGGTCTATCTCTTACGTTTATCGCACAGGCACATGGGCATCGCAGGTTGATCGGACTGCAAACGTCGTTGGCGTCGAAAGAATTCATACCGCGGGAGGCGATTTCGACACGTTTCGCATCGAGCAGGCCACGAGCTGGTCTGGGTCCAGCGGGAATGGCGGCCATGGCGGTTCGAGAGAAACAGATTGGTATGCGCCGACAACGGGTCGAATCGTTCGGATGGACTATGAAGACCAGTCGCCGCGGCGGGCGCCTACTAAGACACACGCAGAACTCACGAGCTTCCATTCGGTTCCGCCATAAATACCACGGCCCTCCCGTCGCTCGAACCTGCTTGTCTTCTTCCGAATTCAGCGCGTCGCGTTGCGCTCTCAATCAATCGAAAGGATATTGAAAATGAACCATCCGGTCACCGTGCACGACCTCCCAATCCCACCCCGCTGCCCGGGTCATTTAACGGTGTTCCCGAGAACCCTTGCCGTCGCGCTGATGGCGGCTTTATCGCTTGCCGCATGCGGCGGCTCGCCCAGCGAAAGCGATGTGCGAGCGGCTTTGTCTAAGCAAGTCGACGCTGGCTTGGAGCAAGCCCGGCAGATCGCGGGGAAAAGCACTTTCTTGGATCGACAAGCGGAAGAGAGCCGCAGGGCCGTTGTCGCCATGAAACTGATCGGCTGCAAATCCGACGGGGATAAAGCGTACCTCTGCGACGTCGAGGGCAAGAGCGGCGCGGGTCAAATCCGAATGGTCAAAGGCTCCGATGGCTGGCTGGCCAGTGATCCAGGCAAAGGCTGATCGTCGCCCCGCCCAAAGTCGACTCGAAAGCCCAAGAGTCATTTTGTCGTTGACAGCTTCGCCCGTGCCTGTTCGCCGTACGGCGCGAGCGAAAACTATAAAAAAACCATGCGCACAACACATCTCAAACAACTCACCCCCACACATTCGCCTATTGCCCCAAAAATAAGCGGCTCCGCCCCCCAAGCGAGACATTCAGTTGCCGCCGCGTGTGCCTGCCTCGTGGTCGCCGCGCTCCTTGGCTGCACGAAGAAACCGACGGATACCGCGTCACAACTGCCGGATCAGCCAGCGCCGCCTGCGGCTTTGCCGCGAGACTGGAACGACGACGCCGCCAAGGCCGCGATCGCTCAAGACGCGGGTGACAAAAGCACGTACGTATGCCGTTTCGCGTTCTTCGACAATCCTCAGTTGTTCACTAGGGCGCACCCGGTCGACCGGCCGCAAATCGGCATGAAGAAGGTTTCCGACACGCAAGAGTCTGTGGAGGCGACAAGCGCCCAGAAGGCCCAGGAAATCATGGAAGCTGCAATCAACAAATCGGCTCCGGTCGGTCCATGCACGGCCGACCTGTCCGCGACATCGATTGACAAATCGATACCGCTGTCAAGCTACGCGGATTTGCGAAGCGGCTCCCAAATCGCGGTGCTTTACTACCTTTACGCAAAAGAGCCACTGCCGGTCGCCGAATTGGCTCGCTCGTTCGACATGGATTACCAACGCACAAGCGACACGTTCAAGCGGGAAGACCTCCTGAAAACCCTTGCTCCCAAATACGAAGCTCAGCAAAAAACCGAAGCCGCATCCCCTTATCTCAAGGTCAGACTGTCCGCGTCCTTGGGGCACTACAACCCGCAAACGAAGTCGTTCCCGCTGTTTGAGCTGGCGCTCGATGGCGACTCCCGGCTCAGCATGAATGACAGCGCCGACTACGCGATCGTGCCACGCGGCGACGCCCGATTCGACTCGATCACACCGGCCAGTGAGGACCAAGCGCGCGCGTTGGAAACCAAAGTCAGCGCGAGCGGCCGAGATCGGATGAGCGTCAATGTGGATTTGTATGTGAAGGCCGCGGACGTTGTGAGCTATGCCACGCGCAAGGACGTTGTTGCCAAAGTCGTCTCCGCCCACGTGACGGACGAACTAGGAGGAACCATCGCCGATCTCCAATAACACCCTTATCCATTTCACACTGAGCGGGCGCTCTCGCGAGCGACCTATCGACAACATCATTTTTGAGATACCAACATGTCCACGCAATCAAAACTCGCAAGCAACGAAACGCAAGCAAAGCGCGGCCGAGCATTCGGCAAAGCCGCCGCGGTCTGGTCCTTTCTGGTGTGCACCTCAATCCCCATCTTGAACCTTCTCTTCGGGATGGGCCTCGTGCTGTGGTTCGGGACACTGATTTACGGACGCAGCGGCCAGATGGGGAGAGATTTTGCTTGGCTGTTTGCGGGCGCAGTTCTTTGTATGTTCGGCTTCGCCCTTCCGGCAATTGCCGAAACGTGGCATATGGGCTTCGGGACGGGATGGACCTTGGAAGTCGCGCTGAATCTATGCGTTTGCCTCTTCATTGTTGGCGGTCGCCTTGGCCACCTTTTCTCGGCTGAAGCCGCCGAAGCATGACGCTGAGCATCAGGCGCCGCTTTCTTTCTGCTCAAAAGAGCCACGGGCGCCGGCGCTCGCGCCACGCAAAACAATGAAAACGGATCAAAATCTGAATGGGGTGCTTAGACAGGTCGAGTACTGGATGGTTTCGGATTCATACGTTGCCAGTCCCGATGTTTATCCGCACCCCAGCGAGTCGATTTTGCTTCGCTATCGACATGTACGC
This sequence comes from Caballeronia sp. M23-90, assembly GCF_053574605.1. Taxonomy (NCBI): domain Bacteria; kingdom Pseudomonadati; phylum Pseudomonadota; class Betaproteobacteria; order Burkholderiales; family Burkholderiaceae; genus Caballeronia; species Caballeronia sp. M23-90. The sequence goes on from NZ_JBSIPA010000003.1 coordinate 2,952, forward strand.
GTTGGTGGGGTGACCGGTCAGTCACTGTGGAAAAGGGGTAACTGGCCGAAGGGTGAAGCTCCGCAGATCGACCGCGAACCTATCAGACCGCAAAGCCGAAAGAAAATAGGCCACCCAAGTGGTTATACGGCCGCAGAGAAAACCGGCCAGTCTTGCGGTCACAGCAGCGTGCTAAAGTGTTTGAGCGGGATGGTCTGCGAAGCGTAGCTCCACGGACCATCTAGGTAGTCACAGTAAATTCAGAAGGTCGCGCCATCGCTTTTGTACTGTCCGTCGTACGGGCCTGCCGGTAGACCCTGCCCCCCCTTAATGACAGAAATGGCATTTGCCTGCTGTGCAAGCGGGACATAATTCGGCTTGGCTTTTGCGATCGCTGCCGTGATTGCCGCTGCAATCAATGCAGCGAGGGGATTGCCAGCTGTCGAGGCTTGCGGCGAGTACACCATGGTCTGTTTGTGGGTCCACAATGTTTCGCCTGTGGTGCCACTCTTGAGCGCATAACTCAGGTCGACCGTTACAGACGTTGCGAGCACCGCATATTGAGCGTCCCAACGATTGATCGTAATGTACATGATCGAATCGGCACCAAACATCTTCCCAAGGACAGTGGGATCATTCGCGTGAACAAGGCTCGCATCGCCAAGACCGTCGTCCTCCATCACTCGCTTTGTCAGATTGACAGGGAATACGTAGTAACCGCGCTCTGCCAGCGGTTTGCTAATCGTCGACAGAAAATAGTCCGGAGCGTCTACATCGACACTTCGATTTACAACCGGCACGACTAGTATCGAGTGGGGATCTGAATGTCGAAAAGCGCTGTAGTTGTTGTGCACTGGCACAGGGGCGCACGCGACCATTCCAGTGACGCAAACTGACGCAAATGCATATTTCATAAGACGGGTCATCGTGCTCATTGCTTTGCCTCCTTTGTAGTGCCTGAGGCGACATGAATCATGGTCGTCATGAAGACTGTCGATTCAGGCCACGCAGCTTTTTCCTTCTCAAAAAACACAGCCGCTTGCTTAGAATCTCCAGACTCCAGCAAGACTTGACCATACTCTGCATACACCCCCGGCGGGACTTTTTGGCCGGATGCCTCTGCAGAGGTGATCGTGTCGGCCAAATGCTGAGCGAATGCCGTGGTGTCACCGGGGGTCTTATAGTGTTGGTACAGCGAAGATTCGTAATTTCCCCATGCATACTTCGTTTGTGGAGCACACGCTGCTGTCATGCTGATTGCAGCAAACACGATTGCGAGCTTCCCGAGCTTCATTGTTGTTGACCTCCACTCATGACATCGATAGAAACAGCTTCTCCGCTCGCAGCTAGAATCTTCTGCCTCGCTAGGACAGCAGAGCCTTGACGAACTTCGACGGAATGCGGGCCTTCTTCGATTGACATCACACCGCTAACTCCATCGAATTGGCTTGCCGAACCGATAAGTTGTCCATCGAGAACGAGCTCGCTGCCGTTGGGCGCGCCCACAAGACTGAGGGTTGGACGCGAGCTGCCCGATGCGACTTGGCTGTGCGGCACGGCACAGCCAGCGAAAGCAACGGCGAGCGTTGCCACGCAAAGAGAACGAATCATTTTGAAGTTACTCCGCTACGAAAAGAGAGTTGTTCTTCGTGACGGATCCACTGGTCACGAGCGCTACTGAGCCTTCATTCACTTCACTGTCGCCGAAATTGGACGTGACGCGAATAGTGGCTACTGGAGTGGGAGGTAGGGCGACGGTAAAGCCGGTCTGTCCGCTTTGAATCGACTCACCCGCTTTAAAAACATGGAGGTTTGCGCCTGGCCTGATGCCTTGAAGCGCGCCACCACTGATATATACGGTTGATCCTTCTGCTTTCAGAATGTCCGACTTCCAAGGACGTTCCTTGAGCTTCGTCATCATCCGGCCGATAACATCAGAAATCGCAGCAGAAATTGCCTTGTCGTTGAGTGAGCCGTCGTAGTCTGCGCGACTGCCAAATCCCGCGACTTCTCCGGATTCCGTTGAAGCCTCACCGGTGCCAGATGCCGAGAAGAAGACAAAACCCGTCTTCACGTCGACCAATCGTAGTTCGACTTTGGCGTGAGCATTCTGGATCTTGGTAGCGCTCAGGAAACCCGACTTTCCGGTCGTGCTCCGTCCGAATTCGGTCACGGAACCGAGGATAAGAGCGTCGACACCAATTAGACCAGCATCCTTCGAGAGGGACTGTTCTGCAGCGACCTTCGCAATGTCCGGACGTTCAAATACAAGAAACTGCTTGGATGCGACCAGACGGCTTGCGAGGATATCGCTTGCTTGTTTTCCGAGCGGGTCCAGATTGGCGTCGGTGACGAACGTACGTCCATAGCGAGTTTCATTGCTAAAGCGGCCAATTGCGACCTTTCGCTTAACGGCTTTTTCGTCGACCAGCAAGTTCGCCGACTGCGTGGCCTGTTGTTGCGTTCTTGGGACTGACGCCTCTTTAACTTGCGGAGGCGTAGATACCGTCGCGCACGCCACGAGCATCGCACTCGTCACGCTAATGAATAAGTAGTTTATTTTCATGTTCCCCGGATGTCCGCTTTAATAATTTTTCTAAGGTCTAAGGTTGTTTTTTTGGTGACTCACAAGCTTGTCTTGCGCTCTACCAGGAACTGCGAAAGTCCCGGCGATGCCGATTCCAATGCTTCCAATGCCAAATAAATGACACGGCACTAAGGCCACTTCATGGCAGACCTTCTCATCGCGTTTGAAGCTGGCGTCGCGCGTGACTCAGCTCAAGCGTCCGGCGAGGGACACGTTGTGGGAGCTGACGATGCCCGGGATAAGAAACGCATCGATAAGGATCCAAAGTCCCACGATCCCGAGTACAAATAAGCCGATACCGAACATTGCTGTGCAAGCACCGAAGATGGTAAGTAGAAGCTGAACGATGGCCGTGCCTGTCCTACCCGCATAAAAGCGGTGTCCACCGAGGTACCCTACAAAAAACCATAGGAGGTAAGCCACGCCCACGCTCTTTTTCTGCGCGTCGTACATCATCATGTCACGTGCCGTATCGTTCATTTTTTTCCCCTTTGAGTAATTTTTTAGTGCTTAGCGCACTGTTTTGACACCGATCTGTTGCTAACAACAACTACAAGCTAGCGATACCTCGACACGAGCGCGTTAAAGCGAACATCTGATTTAATTGGATCGAAGGACGCGTCTTGCGCAATAACGTCAAACCCACGAAAGCCCTTCGCGAACGCATCGCCCAGATGACGTATTGCCGCGTCCTGATCCCCTTGTCGGAGTTTCAACAGTGCAAAGTCGTAGTCGATCATCGGATGCGCGTCTTGATCGGCACTAGCCGACGCGAAGTACGTTCCGGCCGCCTCCAGATTTCCCCGAGCCATGGAAAGCTCGCCTTGCTTGATCGCGATCTTGTATGGCGGCTCCGCTTTCTCGCTCTCGCGTGGCTCTCGCGGCGGCTGGCTGCTTGAGTTCGTCTCTACTGGAACGGTTGGAGGGTGGCTCACCACGGCTGGTGCGTCGGCTACACGCGAGGGGATCACTAAATGCGCAACCACTCCACTCCCAGCCTCGTCCTTTACTCTGCGGTAGTACAGTTTGCCCGCAAGCGGCACCTGCACATACATTCGGTCGGGTCCATCGAAGTAAAACGAGAGCCCAACGCCATATGCGAAATCCACGATGGCTTCGTTGCGCTTTGATTCAATACCCGCGATCGGGATTTGAACTTCCGCGTCGGGGCTCGCAAGCTCATGCTGGCTCACGACGAAATCGGGCCCAATGGGCAGGTGGGCACTCATGACCTGAACGCGCTCGGCCCGCCAATGACCAATAATGGATGGGCCGTCCGACTTCGAACAACCGGCCGTCGTCAACGCAACAAGCGCGACGCTAACCGCGAGGCTGCCCAGAGACAAATGCCTCATCATGCCGCCGCGCGGTATCGCTTTTCGAGATCTACAAACCGCGGATCTTGCCGGATACTATCCAGATCGGGATCCTTGTCCATTTGATCGAAGAACTTGAAACCGTTCAAGAAGCTCGCTTCCAGCTGCTTCAATGCGTCATCGGTGCGACCTTGTTTTAGACGCAAAATCGCAACGTTGTAGTAGACCAAGGGCTGCTTATCATCACGAGCTAAGGCGTCGCCCAAATCCTTGTCTGCCGCTTCAAGCTTGCCCTGGGACATCTGGGCGATTGCGGACTTAACCAGTTCTTTGGCCGCTGCCTGATTGCTCGCCGTCGCCGCACCGGCTGGATCGCCAGTTGTCAGCTTGGTATCGCCGTCTCTGCGGGTCTGTTTGATGTCCTCGTCCGTGGGTGCGATCCCACCGCTGGCAGCGACACTTGAGGACGTAGAGGCTGCTGCTGTGTTGCCGCTTGCAACGAGCGCAGAAGCATCGGTACCTGATGCCGAGGCAGCAGCCACATCGGTGTTTGTCGCGGGAACCGTTGCGGAGATGGGTACATCAACGGCTGACGTTTTAACCTTCTTGTAATAAAAACCGCCCGCTGCACCAACGATGACGATCGCGCCCACGACTGCGGCAACAATCACCCTTTTGTCGATGCCCGCCTTGTTTTGCCCACTTGCCTGCAGTTCGAGCAAGGTCGAACACGACGGGCACTTCAGATCTTCTCCCGGGGCACGAGAAAATAGTTCACCCAAGTTTGCGCGTTCGCAATCACCGAGTGTGGGACATTTATATGTTGCCATTTTCTTTACCTTTCCCTTCTATGCCGGTTTCGGTTATTCGCTGGTCGCGGGCAGGCCGATAATCTCTCGAATCGGTTTTCGCATTGCGCTCAAAGCCAAAAACTCTGGATCTTGATCGTCCTCGCCCGCGGCCTGAAAGCGCTCACGAGCAATTGCCTGAAAGTCCTTCAAGAGGCCGTCTTTCTTCTCTATATGCTTGAAGTCGCTATCGATACGCTTCCCGACCTCGCGCTCGATCAACGACTGCAGCTCAATCGGATACTCGCCATCGATGACGTCGCTCCAACGCGCACCCTTCAGGATTTTTGCTGCGGGCAGCCCGTCGGATTCGTAGATAAATACCCATTCCGTAAGGCCGGTTGTCTTGTTTTGGCGCTCCTTGATCATGCCGAGCAACCGGGCAACAAGCAGGAATGGCTTGCGCTTGGCCCGTGCGCTGATGTCTGCTGCCGAGCGAGCATAGAGCGGCGGCAACTTCTTTCCATCGCCTTCGCTATGCAGCAAATGCGATTCGTTAAAGTCGTTAAGAAGCCCGTCGTAATGCTTCTTCAATACGCTCAACGATTCCACAAAGCGCGCCGGCATTAGCGATGCGATCTTCATGATTACGATCTCGTTAGGCAACTTCCCCGAGGCGACCGCTGTGTCGGACGCGGGATCCTTCTGCTCTTCGAACATCGTAGTCAACGCCGCGTGAAAATCCTTTTGGTTCTCGCATTCAGGCAGAAAGACGCCGATCGTGTGGTTCGTACCGCGCGATCCACCCGCATTGTTCGCAACTGACCGGTCGACCTCAGTCTTATTGAACTGCAGCATCGTTCCCGATTCATCGTAGAGCTCTGAGACAAACGCCTTGAGACCATTCGGGTTAGCGTCGTATTTCTTCTGCAGTCGCTCAACGATATTCACGTGCAGTACCGCAGGCAAAGTCTTCGAAATCTCCGCATGCGCCATCTCTACGATAGATGCCGATGCCTGCGAGAGCGTCGAGATAATCGCGCCAAGCGACACGCTATGAACCAGTTTTTCGAACGAGTCAACGTCCGTTCCCGCAAGATCAATGATCGATTGACGCACCTTCTGTGTTCGCGCAGCCTGACTCGGCTCGTCGACGATGACCGCCTTCATGACGTTCGCAATTGCATTGCGATCGAATATGCGCTTTTGGTATGCAGCGTCAGTGGTTCCAAGGCGCGCTGCCTGCTCTTGGTTGACTCGCTCTGTCGCCGCGGCCAGATTTTGGTGCATTTCGTCGATGACACCACGCAGCGTTACGAGCTCGTCCTTGATAAACGGGATCAAACTGACGGCGAACTTCTTGCCCTCAAGCTGTGTGCTCAGGACGTAATAGTCCTGATGCTGCATGGCGAGATCGGAAAAAAGCGCGCTGCGCCTGTCCGTTAGATGCTTGCCCAGGAAGCCGACTTTATTGAACTGCCCATTGAGCTCGGCCATGCGTTGTTGCACAGCTTGCAATACAGTAGGCGCCTTTGCGATCTCATCGGTAAAAATCCCGAGGCGTTCATCAAGTGAATCGACCAACGCGTCAGTGAACTGCCGCAACTGAATCAACGATGCCGTTCCGACCTTCCACCGACTGAAAAGCTCCTTTTCGATCTGGCGGCCGATGTGACGTGCCATCTCAAGGCGCGCATTGCCCTTCACTTCGTAGAACTTCCGAACACCGCCCATCGTCCGGTAGGTATCGTCGAACACCTTGCTCAGGCGGGAGTTCAGGACGTGCACCCACGTCGTTTGCTCGATACCTGGATCTGCTTTGATTTCTGGAGCAAGGCGATTGACAATCTGTTTCCAGTAGTCGCGCACAGGCTTCCACATGGCATTTTTTGCGTCGTCTTCGAGGATTCCTGATTCAAGCATCAGGTGCGCGTCGCTCAGCAGCAAGGACTGAACAGTTTCGGGTTTGCGTGCTTCTGAGCCCCAGTCTTTTTCTACTGCCTCGTCTGCATATCCCTCGCCCTGACGGAAGTTGTTGAACATCAACTGCCGTGTTGCCTGCTCAGCGAAACCGTACGCAAGGAACTCCTTGATTTCCTGCTCCGGAACGACGATTCGCTTGATACCAAACGAGAGAAAGAGCTTGGCGCGCGCCTTGCCAATGTCGTCTTCACTCTCAAAGTTCTTGATGTCGTTCTCCCCCTTTTCCGCGCGCCCCAGTCCTTCCCACTCCTTGTTGAGCGTCTTCTGGAAGATGAACTCGGCAACGATACGGGGCACCTCCGATTCAACCTCGAACTGGATGTTGTGCTCGTTCACGTTGTTCACAAGATAGCAGCCGTTGAAGTAGACGTCATGATCAAGCCGTGTGCCATCGAGCAAGTTGGTAGGATGGTATTTCCCAACCGCGATAGCATTCAACTCGGCAAGCGCCGCATAACCGTTTGCATAGTAGTTAGAGAAGCCGGCCACATCCTTGACGCGTCGTGAGTCTTTTTCTGGCAGCAAGGCGTACATCAAGATCCGATATTGATCGTGATCGGGATATTTGTGACGAATCTGCGCAACCGCATCGACAATCGATCCGCTGCCTGTTCCGCCTGCCAATCCACAGACGACGTGAATAACTGCACCAGTGCGGCCAGGTCCTTCCTGCAACACACGCATCCGGTCTTCAATTGCCTTCACAAAGCGTGACGCGTTCTGCGCGAACACTAAACGGCCAAGCTTTCTTCGTTGCGCGGCGCCAGCGATGCCAGGTTTAACGAAGTCGAAAATATTGCGCGGTTCGATCCAGCCCTTCAGGCCCGGAAAAGAATCTGGATCATCAAGCACCGGGCGAACACTGCTCGCGGTGTTAATGAGATATTGGCTACGGGCAAGGTCGATGTCCTTGCCGAGAACTTTCCATTCTTCTTTCTTGTCGATCTCGTCGGTAGACGTGTCCACGTACAAAAATTCAAACCGCGCCTCGGTCGAGCTGGCCCCCTGCGAATCCTTGTTGCGCTCTATGGTTTTGCGAATGTGGCGGATAATTTTTCCGCCCGATCCACCAAGGCCGATGATCAGATGGTTTTGTTCCATGATAGGCGTCTCGTTGTTTCGAAATGATCGTCAATAGATATCAAATGCGGATTCGGCCCAGCTACCTGGGCGTACCAGCGATTCGTCTTATTCGTGAACCAAATTGATCTTCAGGTACAGGTCGGCCGCTGTTTGAGTGGTCCGTTTCACGACATATGATGCGACTTGGCCGCCCGCAGCCGGTGAGTCGTCGTCGCTAAATACGATGCCCTTTGCGGCATACCCGGTTGCGGAGACGTTTTCCGTCGCCGCACCACATCCGTCATCTGGCGCAAACGCAATGCCCTTGGCGGCGTAGCCTGTTTCATTGCTTGCGATTTGCAGGTCGTTGGTCGACGCCAGCGTGACTCCGGACGCCGCGGACACTTGAGCGGTCGATGGCGCAGACATTCCCGCCGCCGTTGTATCCGCCGGAGTCGCCGCGGCGGTCTGCGCCGCTGCGCAAGATGAAGCTTGCGCTGTATGGAGTGCCACGCGCGGATCAGAAATGAGATCGGGTTGGATCGTGCGAATCTGTTGGGTCATGTCACCTTTCGCAGGTTCTGGCGACAAGAAGACGAGCAACTGCTCAACACCCGGCTTGTTGTCAAATTCGAACGACCCCTTACCCGGCAGAAATACGACGCCCATTGCATTGACGAAATTGTCTTGCGAGGGCTGCGGATAGATCTGCGAGACCGTGCCATCCGGTGCCTGATTGAGGACGTACACGTATGCGGGCCGGCTCACCTTGACACCGAGTTGGAAGCGCTCGCCGCTCTTGAAGGTTCGTGAGGCGAGGACATCCCGGGTTGACCCGTCAGCGCTTTTTAATCGGATGAAGTAACTCGCACCGAGCGGCCCTGATTGCTTGGACTTTTTATGCGCTACTCTCACAAGATGTTGATCTTGCTGTGAGGTCGCAAGCACAGCTTTTGGAGTGTCGTTTGCGCCTGATGCCCCAACTGCCGGTGCTCCCGCGACCCTGATGTTTGCATCTGCCCCGGTTTTCTGACCTGTTGCGACCGTAACGACCGAATCGCTTTCGTCAAAGAACAAGGACTTTGCGCTGTAGCCTTCTTGCGCCATCGCCGATGTCGCGATAAAAGCCAATGACCACGCAGTCAACACGTTTTTCATACCCTTCCCCTAAGAGTTCTACCGCTGCGCCCACCGGAGCGCGCATTCAGCAAATTATTGAAGCAACTGATTTTGTTGAGCCGGGATAGTCGAGTACTGCCGCGGAACCTGATGCCTTTGTCCGTTCGTGACTTCGATGACCTTCGCTGACGTGAAGCTTTGTGCATCACGGAACGAGGCATCGAGATCGCCGTTGTATTTGCCGAGATAATCGAAAAGGGACTGGGTAAAGAACGATCCCCTCAGAGGCTTGTAAGGTGGAATCGGGCTTGGGAACGCGCCGATCTTGGCATCGGGACCCAGAGACGCTTCGTTTTCGCTGGTCGCGGTGATGATCGTGTAGCCGCTGCGACTGCGATCGATCACGGTCTTGGCCGTTGGCTTCTTCGTATTGGACGTACTCTCCCCAGAGTCATCCGCGAAATGAATGCCTTTGGTCGTGTAGGCGGGGCCAGTCCAGGACGCGAGCGAAATGCCTGCCCGCTCGGCACGACCATTGTTGGTCTTCAAGATATACGCGTGACTTTCGGGCGAGACGTCGTCAAGCATATCGCCGCTGTAGCACGTATCAATCAGCATGCGGGTAATACGGCTCGGCTTCTTCGCAATTGCCTGGACAAGCGTGTCCGCTACGCTCGTCTCTTGCAACCGTATCTTGTAATCCACCTTATCAATAACTCTGACACCGGGTTCTCCAGAATCGAACACCATAATGGACATCTTGCGCTGATCAGTTCCCGTTGGAGAAGGCACTGGCGCGTTGCCGTGACTCGATATATAGATAAAGACGTTATCGTTGGGCCCGATCGAATCGTCAAGTCGATGAAGCGCTTGCTCGACATTACGTTTGGTTGCCTGATCCCCAAGGATCGCAGTTACGGAAAATCCAGCTGCCTGCAAATAGCGTTGTACGACTGCAGCGTCATCTGCGCCCTGGATGTCGTGCAATCGCTCCGAGTCCATGAAATGGTTGATACCAATCACTAAAGCAATCTTTTTAGGTGCCGACGCTGCTTCCTTGCGTCGCTTGTTGTCTGAATCCAGTGCCTTCGCAGCAGCTAGCTCCCAGCGCTTTTGCTGGACGTCCTGCGGATAAAACGGCGAGGTCGACTTCAAACCAACGATCGACTGAACAATGCTGAATGCTTTGTCGACGTCGTCTTCGTTTTTGTAGGTGCCCGTGAGCTCAATACGGCCGACATTATCGCGAGTCACGCTTGCCCGATTTAGCCCGTGCTCCTGGAACTTAGCCTTTATCTGGTTGACTAGCGATTCAGGTACGTTGTACGAATAGTAGGCATTCTGAAAACCCGGCAGGTTACTAGCCGCGCATCCGCTCAGCACCACGCAGGCGAGCAGGAACATGCCTCGCGCGATGCGCGTCATCATGGGTTGCATATAGCGTTGTGTCGATTGTAGAAAGCAGTTATCACGCAAATAAAGCACTGCGGATTTGTGTTTCATCCGCAATGCAGATACATAAGCGATTACTCTGAAACAGTGAACGTCTTCGATGATGTCGAAGGTGGCAGGCCAGCCGCAGCGACATCGAATTCAACCCGATAAACCGTTCCAGCCTTCGTGTCTTTTGCAATCGGGATACGAACAGTGTCACGCTGCTCGCCACCGGCGACCGTGTAAGCTTGCGTGGCATCGCCGGGGAAAATCACCTGTTCCTCTTTGTCCCCAGTCACAACGAAGAGCTTGCGCTCGACCGTCACGTTAGTTTCGGCCCCGTCCGGAGTCATTACGTAGAACGTGCTATTCATCTCGGCTTGCGAATCGGCTTTTACGGGCGCGGCAACATCGACTGATTCGGCGCGAGCAATGATGCCCTGACTCGGCTTATATTTGATCTTCTTTTTGAGGTCGGAGTAAGACTGCGTGCGCTCCAATTTTGACTCGGGCTTCCACGCCGGATTTTTCTTGTAGCACGTGTCGACTGCCGTATAATAAGCGGTAGCGAAGCCCGCTACACCACCGACCGCTGCCCCGATCAGCGCGCCTTTGACCGCGTCGTTGCTTTTATGTGCGACAAACATCGCGCTCAAGCCGGCAATGGCGCCAGCGCCCGCGCCCTTCGCGGTTGTAACGATCTGCTCGTTTCGTACGCATGAATCCAGTTCGGCATTAGCGGATTCCTGAGCTTGCACGTTCGAACTGAGCTGCAACAGTGATGTCGCGGCAATAATCGACAGGTACTGACCAACATTGGCGCTTAGTTTCATGATTTTCATAAAATAGTAGTACGAATTTTATTGATCTCTGCCTTTTACAGACGAGACCGAGAGTTCATCGGACGGACTGCTGATTGCTTTGGCTGCGTGCATCGACCGTGATCAGGTTGTCGACACAGGTGTCAAAATCTTTAGGATAAATACTTCGTTATTCTTTATTTACTTCGATCGCTAATTTTCTTGAAGACGAAGTGCTCCAATCGCCCGTCCTATGCTGATTGACGGCCGCTTATATCGATGCGCTGTATTGCACTCAGGCGTAAGAGGAGGCTAACAGACAGGTCCTCACCGAGACAACGCTAGGCACAAAGCTGCTTGAATTCGCGATGCTTAGACGGACCTAAGTTGTTAATGGCGGGTGTTCGGTCGCCTCGGCTCGAGACGTGTGTGCTCGAACTTCGCGATCGTTTTGACAGGTGGCTGGTACCCAACCATGCGCATAGGCTTTTTGAACAATGACACACTCCCCCCGATCTTTTTTTATAACGTCGCTGACGACGTCTCTCTCACGTTTTACTTCTTTTACCTAGCGCAGACAAACAGTAGAGCTAGCAGAGCTCCGTCGTGTGGCTTGAAGGAATTCTTCAACCAGCGACCTGTCTCGAGCCATATTTGAAACTAGTTGTAACAATAGTAGGGCGTTTCGTAACAACTTGCTATCCGGGAAAATACACTTCTTATTGCGGGTTCTACGGTAGTGACCCACTCTCAACCGCAAATAACTGCAGTCTTGCGAGATCGGCAATCGACGATGTATCCGTCTTTTCGAGAACAGCAGCGCGGTACGCCTCAACTGTACGCAGCGAAAGCTTCAGTTTTTCTGCTATCACCTTATTTGCCATTCCCTCGCAGAGCAGATCAAACACGGCCCGCTCTCGCGAAGAAAGTTTGGCGATCGCGATACGCGCCGAATGTCCGCGGCTACGCGTGAGGCGCCATTCGTCATTCAACCGAATCGCTTTTTGAAGGCTTTCCAGGAGGGCATGCTCATCAACTGGCTTTGTCAGAAAATCGACTGCACCGTGCTGAAATGCCCGCCGACACTGGGCGAGATCGCCGTGACCTGTGATGAAAATGATTGGCAGGGCACTCTTAGCGGACTGCAACCGTTCCTGCACCGCGAAGCCATTGAGGACCGGCATTCTGATGTCGATCACGAGGCAGCCAACTTCGTCTCCAGTGAACGCTCGCAGGAACTCAGCAGGATCTCCGTATGCAACGACATTCAGTTTCACCGAACGAATAAGCAGACACAAAGCGTCACGGACCGCCGCGTCGTCATCGACAAGATAGACGGTCGGCTCAATTCGCGCCGCCGTTGAAGATGGGTTAGTTGCCATAGGCGCTCGCGCTCTCCTCTTGCAAAGGAAGCATCAGTTTAAATTCGGCACCCGGCGAATCGCCTGACGACTCGATGATCTTCCCGCCATAAGTTTCCGCGATGGATTGGCAAATAGACAGGCCGAGCCCCATACCGGATTCTTTGGTTGTATGAAACGGCAGAAATAATTTAAGACGGGCTGGCGGCGAAATGCCTGGCCCGGTGTCGCACACGCTAAGCACCGCCGAACCATTGATGGCGCGCAGGCGCAGTAGGATCTTTCTTTGGCTGACAGGCATGTGTTCCGTCGCCTCGACTGCATTGCGAATCAGGTTTAGAACGATTTGCTCAATCTGAACAGCATCAGCGCGAACGATCAATTCATCTGGCGTGGAATCGATGACGACATCGGCTTGACTTTGCCCCAGCCATGGCTCGCTCAGCTCGAGCGCGTTAGCAACGGACTGACGCAAATCGAGTGAAACGATGTTCGCGGGACGCTTTGCGATGAACGCGCGCAATCGCCCGATGATGTCGCCCGCGCGTTTAGCTTGTTCAGTGGTTGCCCGCATGGCGTCAGCGATCGCCGGAAGGTCGAGTTGCTCCTCTTGCAGCAACCGGACACATGCCTGGTTGTAACTCAAGATGGCAGAAAGCGGTTGATTGAGTTCATGTGCAATGCCGGAGGCCATCTCCCCCATCGAATGAAGGCGTGCCACATGCGTCAGTTCGTCCTGTCGCTCCTGCAGGCGCTGCTCGCTTGCCCGCAACGCTTCGATTGCCTTTTTGCGAACCGGTCCCATGTCACGCATGGCACCGACGACGCCTGTCAGCGCGCCCTCTTGGTCGAAGACTGGAGAGATGGTCCCTTCGATCAATATTTTTTGCCCATCTCGGCGCAACACAAAGCTGTTATCTGAAAGCGTGACCATCGCTCGCGTGGCTAATGCTCTGTCAAATGGACTCTGCGACGCCTCATGCGCAAGATCAAATTCGATGTCAACGATCTCCTCGACGGATTTGCCAAAAGCCTCGTAATGCTCAATGCCAAACATCCTCTCGCCGACGGGATTGATGAACTGAACGCGCCCTTTACTATCGAGCGTGATCACCGCATCCGCGATCGCCTGTAATGTCACAAGTGCTTGCTCTTTTTCGCCAAAGAGTCGCCGCCTTGCATCACGCACAGCCGCACGCGCGGCGATCTTGTCGCCGTATGCAGTGGATGCCAGCAAGAGAATCAAAAGAGTTCCGACAAGCGTTAGGCCCGTTGGCAAAGGGCGCAAAACGTCTATTCCAAGCTGTCGCCGGGTCTCAAACACGAATGGCTGGGATGCATTGGATAACGTTCGGCTAAAAATTAGTTCCGGGAAGACTGCTCTCTCCCATTTGGACTTAGGACGCGCCGATGTCTTTTGAACTAGTCCAAGCGGGTCATCGCGTTGATAGCCTTGAAGATAGATCCGCAATGACGCTGTCGGAGGCGAGAGCTCACCGGGGCCAAGAAACTTCCCAGCGTAGATCAGTAACGATACTACCCGAGTCGCGACATCTGTCACGCCCGGCGCCGTTCGGGGCGCCGGGCTACCGAGGTTTGACAGTGGCTCGATTGCTCGAGCGTAAATTGCCTTAAAGATCAGGTAAGCACGGCCGCCTTCAAACAGATCAAATGGCGCATATACTGAAGGTCGCCCGGAAGCGATTGTTTGATCAATCGCCGCTTTGAATTTGTTGTCGGCATAAACATCAAGCCCGAGCACCGGATGCGCCGCTTCAGCGGATGGCTCCATAAACGTGATTGGATAATAGACCGCTCTTCCCCTGGCGGCGTGCCATTCCCGCTGACCACCGTATCCGAAGTCTTTTAAAGGCCAGTTCAAAAAGAGCTCGGAAGGGCTGTTTACTTTTCCACGAAACGGTTAACCTTGGATACCTGAACAACGGATCAAGGAATGCCGGCACCTATCATCGATGACGAATTGTGGGCACTGATCGAACCGCTACTTCCACCGCCCAAACCGCGACGCCAGCGATACCCTGGAAGGTTGCCGGTCTCGGACCGTGCAGCACTCAATGGCATCCTGCTTGTGCTGAAGACAGGAATGCGATGGAACCATCTGCCGACCCGGTTGGGCTTCGGCTCTGGAGCGACTTGTTGGCGTCGGTTGCACGACTGGCAGCAGGCCGGGGTGTGGGACAAGCTGCACGGGCTACTGCTCGACAAGCTGCGCGAATCTGGCCAGCTCGATTTCTCATACGCGGCTGTCGATTCATCGTCCGTGCGAGCCGTTGGGGCGGGCCAAAAACTGGGCCAAACCCCACCGATCGCGCACGACCAGGGTCCAAACACCACGTCCTCGTAGACGCGAACGGCGTTCCTGTCAGCGTGATCGTGACCGGCGCGAACCGCAATGATGTGACGCAACTGCTGCCGCTGGTCGACGCTATCCCGCCGATTCGCGGCACACGCGGCCGACCGCTTCGCAAACCCAAGGTCATCTACGCCGACCGTGGCTACGACTCCGACTCGCATCGCCGCCGACTTCGCGAGCGTGGAATCAGACCGGTCATCGCCAGGCGCCGCACCGAACACGGCAGCGGTCTCGGCAAGTTTCGTTGGGTCGTTGAACGGACTCATTCGTGGCTCCATGGTTTCCGGCGTCTTCGCATTCGCTTCGAGCGCCGATCTGACATTCACGAAGCATTCCTCAAACTAGCCTGCTCACTCGTCTGCTGGAACATCTTGAGCCGAACTGAGCAGCCTTTTTGAACTGCCCTCTTACAACAAAATGAGGGTCGATGCTGGCTTTGGCCCAGCTTTCGAAACGGTCAAGCTGAGCAGCTTCAACGCGAGGCTGCAGTTCAACCATATATATATGCGGGTATCGGACAAGCATTTCGTGCGAATACTCCCGCAGTCCCTTCGGGTCGGCTTCTGGAAAGGTTTGCAAAAGTGAATCGATACCCGCGAGCACGGCATCGTTTTCATCAAGCCGCTGCCTGACGATCTCGTAAGTCGCCTCGCTCTGCAGGGAGAACTCCTCTTTGATTCGATTTATCTCGGAATTGGCGAAAACGCCACAGATGCCAACCGAGACACAGAGCCATATCCCGGCCACATAGCAAATGGTCTTGGCTTGGCCCGAAAGATATCTCCGCCTCATTGGATTGGCGGATGAAAATAGGTGATGTAACGCTGCTGTGGGAGCAGCTCGACGAGATCTTGCTGATCTTTGGGATGGTTGCTAATTACAAAAGATCGGACCAATTCGACAGCAAGTAATAGCCTTGAAGCAGGCGAAAGCTTGATCCATGTCTCTGGCTCGATTAGGAGCTCGTTGTTTTTTGTCGATATTTTGTCGCTCTCAGTTTTTGTTTGAGTGCGATCTTAGACGACTTTTTAAGTTTATGCAGAAGACGCTGCTGCTACCTATTTCATTCGTTGGATGGCTCCAACAATACCTTCGCAAGGTTTCTGCGCTGGATCAAATGGCCTCGGCGGATCTCCGTGATTATGCGGGCGACGCAGATCAATCTCGCGCTCGGCGACGCTCTCACCGGCACCCCCCAATACAAATCGCTCCAAATTCAAAAAAGGTGAAAATGTCCGTAAGCGCTCGGCAATCTCAGGGGTTCGGGAGCCGATGTCAGCCTACTGTCGAAGCTAGGCTGCCAGAGGTGCGGTACCGGCTCGTCGAGTCGACTGGCAGGCTGCGTAGGAGCCGCGTTAGGAAGTCTTTCAGCTAGGCATATCAGCCCATAGCATCTGTTTGTTTGCTTACATCCAGGCTTCAAATCGCGTTGCCTTAGGAAGACATCTCAGTTCGACTGATCTGCTCGCATTCAGTGTGCAACCATTTTTTCTAGTCGGTAGAGCGTGTCGTTGACGATAAAAGAAGCGCGGCAAGCGATACACAAAAAGGACCGCGTGCCGCCCGCAAAAAACCACCAATTGCTGTGCTTAGTGTTGCATGATCGAGGCCGTGTTCATCGTACCGGTCTGCGTCAGGATCGCCGTGTTGCCGCCGCCCGCTTGCGCGATCGTGCCGGTGTTAGCCAGTCCGGCTTGCGTGATCACGCCCAGGTTGCCCGAGCCGCTTTGCGAAACCGTCGCGCTGTTGCCCACGCCAAGCTGAGCCAGCACGATGTCTTCATGCGAACCGGTTTGTGTTGCGGTTACCGTGTTCAGATCGCCGAGTTGCGTCGACAACAATGAAGACTCCACCGCCGCCTGTTGCGTCAGGTTCGCCGTGTTCTTGTAGCCGACCTGCAGCGAGCTCAATTCACATATCGGTCGACGACCTTTGCACCTGATCCGCACGGTGGGGCGCGCGACTACAATTCATCCTTGAGGTCTAATCCGCGATAGCGTGCAAACTGTCTATAGGTGTCTGTCGGCAAACGAAGTATGTCGGCCGCAAAGTCTTCGACGACCGCCTTCCATTCCGGTGTGCCAACAACGAAATCGGCTGGGTTCGCCTTACCCCTCGCGCGTCGTATCGCCACGATAGATAGGGCGAAAGCACGCGCTTCCATGAACAGATCGCGATCCGTAGGAAGCGCGTCCGGGGCTTTGTCGGTCATACCGCTCTCTCTTATTTTTTGTTGGTCTTCAATCTACTACCCCTGCCTCGGCGGCCTTGTTATACCAACGCCCGCGCCCCCTTTACATCGGCCAAGACTGAGAAAACTTTAGTCTTTAGTAACCCAAGATCATTCGAAGTTGATGGGGAGCGCGGGCGATAGCGCAATGAGCTGTCATGCCCCCTTTTTGCGCGATAGATACCGTTCGACCAAGGAGACTCGAATATTGATGTGCGCTGCAGTCAGCACAAGCAAGAATCCGCAATTGATCCGTGAGACGACGAATTCTCAACGAACGTGGCAACGTTCGTGTCTAATCCGTAAGAGGCAAATGAGCAGCTGATGCAAAATGAGAAAGTCGACTGCTGGCGGTGAAACGGGTCTAAACCGATAGCGGCGCTCACGACAGGCTGCAAAGCTTTTCCGGACGAGCCGCCATCGCGTGCAGGAAACCTGACGTAAGACACCAATATTCTCTACACCAGCTTGCGAAAGCGGTTTCAAAACAATCCAGGAAACGGCTGGAGCCAATGCGTGAACCTGAACCCTTGCATCGAACTCCGGTTACTTTACATACAGCATTGTGGAACGGCACTTCTTCGCACCGCACCGGCATGCGTAGGTCGCTTTCATCGCTTTGCTGGGTCGGCTTCCAGCATCCAGACGATAATCGATGAAAATTTCGTCGCCGACTTTGATCTTTTTGATCGCACGGATATAGACGCGATCGTTGTCCTGCTCGGCCTCGCAGTTCGGTGCGCAGCTGTGATTAATCCAGCGCGCGGAGTTGCCGGCAACCGCTCCATCGATCACGCGGCCATCGCCGATCCCGAAGAAGAAAGTGTGCCCCGCCTCCGCTTCTGATCGGGCAAACCGTCGATTTGCTTCGCGTTCAGACAGTACCTCGCCCTTGTATTCGAGCAAATAGTCGCCATGCGCCATGACCGCCGACGCGAATACCCCGCGCCCGTGAATGGCTGACCGTTGTATGTAAAACCTGCGCATGCCCCTCCTCCGAAAATGATGCTTGACGAATGTCCCTCCGATGCAAAATCATACCGTTCTGAACGAGATTACAGCACGGGGCTCATGCGACCACGCACCTATTATTTGAAACGCCGGCCCGCTCGAGGTACGCTGGTTCGTTATGACGACCGTGTGGCTGAGGTATTGGGTGGTGCCAGGGGCAATCGGGTCATGATTATTTGCGGACAGGCGAATACGACAGTTTTTTCGTGGGATGGCCGGGTTCTAATCTGTCTGATATAGCGACACGTGCGTCCCAGCGCCTCCGAAGCGCCCTTGTAGCAGAGACGATGCGGCGCTCGAAAGGCTTCGAGTCTGTCTCGCGTCTCCCAGTTGACCTTTACGTATGGAACAGTGGAAAACTCAAGCCTATGGTGGATGGTCTCTTCAACCCGAGTGAACGCGCGACCGTCATTCGCCTGCTTTCAGATAACGTTGTATTTGTCACCCGAGCTAACCTGGAAAAAATCTTAATGGCTGAACGGTGGCTTTCTACAGCTTGGGATGTGGCCAACATATTTTTGGAGAGCGTTAAGGCCCCGACGCTATCTGGACAGCCCTGCAATATAGTCGGCTTGAGCCAAGAAACGACGTGCTACGTGTCGATGGATTAGCTTGAGCCAAGAAACGACGTGCTACGTGTCGATGGATTACTTTGACGAGACCGACCCATTTGCCGATTTCGTCGTTCACGAGGCTGCGCACGTCTTTCACAACTCCAGACGCGTGGCTTGTGGGCTGGCCGCAAGCGCTCGCACCGATTATATCCTCGACATTGACTATCATATGCGGGAAACGTTTGCATACGCCTGCGAGGCATGGAGCCGGATCAGTTCGGCCGCCCATTGTCGTGGTGATCGAAAGGCGTTGATTTTGCAGCATGCCGATAGGGGGTTGCCGAGCGACGATCGAGTGAACCATGACGAATACCTCGATGTCCTTTTTGACGCCGCTCGCGCTCATAACGGTTGGCAACGGATCGCCAAGCGGTGCGAACCAGGACAGCGAGCTTCCAAATCGTGTTAAACCGCTAGCGAGTGACTTGGCAAACTTCTCGGACGTCGGCAGCGCCTAGCAACCTAGCGCCACCCGGCTTAGGAGGAAAACGTAGTGGCTGCTCCAGCATATGTCTATACGATTGCGTGCGTTGCCGTGATGCTGGGCGAACCGGAGGCCTGGTTGGAGGAAATCGCGCTCATGAATCTGGAACCGGAAGACGGGTGTCTACAGATCGTCGATAAACTCGGTCCAGATCGCGAGGAATCGAACACGGTAACCGCATTTACGGAAGCGGGTATCGAAGCTTTGAGAGAGGCCATCGCAGAGGTGAAGCAAGGTCAACGCCGCACGCTTTAGTCGCGCTTGAGATGTTAGCTGACGGGAACGTTACCTGCGTCTCAAAGCGACCTTCGTCTCGCTCTCCGGCTCAAGATCGCGATCCCGACGGTCGTATCGCTCGACAATGCTGAGCTTCGCTTTAACGTCGCGCCGCGTTTGCTGCGTCGATGACAACCGCTAAAGTTCTCCGCGCATCTTCAAGCTCCTGAACAGCGGCGGTCAACCGGGCAAACTCAAGCGCAGAGGCTTGTCGTTCACCCGGTTTAGCGAAATGCGCTTCTATGGCAGCAGACGCCGCCTGTACCTCACGTGCAGCTTCCGCCATCCTTTTGAGCGCCTCCGCTTCACGTTTATTAAAACTCTCGGTTGCCACCGGTTATCTGCCTTCAGACTTGTAAGAGGCTAGCGGGTGCTGTCCTGCGAGATCAGCTCGACAGGTGTTAGAGCGATGTGTATCGGTACATGCTACTCTTGGTCATTCTATCTGCTGCAAGCATTCATGGAGGCCAACACGATACGCCAGTATGCCGCTGCGGCCGTTATCTTGGCATCGGGGCGCGACCAAATGGCAGTCGTGCCAAGGCTCTCCGAGATGGTTCTGACTGGCCGACGCCAGCACCGTGACGCTGTCCCTGAGCTAACGTACGAGTGATCATAACGAACGACAGGCCGGAATATATTGGCCCGCTCACGACCCGCCGCGCCTGCATGTCGGCGACCAGCGTCGGATACTCATGATCACGACGGTACGAAGTTTAGTCAATCGCTACTGCAGTCACGCAGATCCAATCGCTGTTCCGCAATTCGACGAAATTTCGTGATTTGCGCGGCGGTTGAAGCTGCCGCATCTCTCCCAAACCTTGTCGATCCACATATGGCCGGAACAAAACGTAAATCCACCCGCCCGGGCGTCATCCGAAAACCGCTGGGTAAGTCCGCGCTTTTGCCAATGTCGGCACAATCGGCACGGGAGTTGTCGCTCGCTCATCATCTTGCGTTGGCTGCCTGTCGTGGTGAGCGTGCGAATCGGCACCAAATCAACGAATTGGTCCGTTCGGTCTATATGGCCTACTACCTTCAACGCATGGGCTTCGGTGAGGTGCCGTTTGAGTGTTACGAACACGCAGAAGCGGCGTTTGAAAATGCACTAGCAATTGCTGCAAAAAGTGCCAAGTGGACAATCCACGAGCAAGACGCGCCTGTGATCGAACGCGTGCTTGCACTTCACGACCAGCAATTGAGCGAGGCACCGATGCACCGGGTGGTGGAAGTTGAAAAACAACTGCGTCAATTTCTGGCCGGCGAAAGCGCCTCTCCGTTGGTCCGTCCGAGCTCGAAATAGCGAATGGTTTCCTTTTCAACGTACGTGTTAAGAATTCAGACATGCCGAAAATTAAACGTGTCGGTTGCCGTAGACGAGAGTTAAAGCTGTCACTCCTACAAGAGCGGATTTTGTCGCTCGAAACCATTTTTGTGGGCTGTTCTGGCTGACTTCCAAGTCCATCATTCAACGCAACAAATGGATGGCTTTGCTGCCCGAGCAGACAGAGAAACACAAATCGTAGAGATTGAGCCTTCAGCTGCACATGGTTTGTTTCTGTCCAGCCAGAGATTGGTGGTGCTCTAGTCCGATCTCGCAGGTGCAAGAACGAAAACAACTGACAACGGTCGATCGACGGAGCTTTTTACGGGCGTCGTTACGCACTGCATTGGGGGCGAGCGGCCAAGAGGCCGCCCCACTCGCTCTAACGCGATCTACACTGCGGGCGCTTCAATGGCTGCTTGGGTAGTGCCGTTATCGTCGGCTACCGTCGCGGCCTTCGCAGCACTGCCTGAACCACTCACCTTCTTTGCAACTCTCTTTTTCGCAGCTGACCCTGCTTTCTTAGCAGCAACCTTCTTGCTAGCAGCAACGGCTTGTCTTGGCGTTGCTTCCTTCACCTCATTTTTTGTGGCGGCGGCCTTTTTTGCGGTGATTTTCTTCGCCACGACTTTCCGCGACCTCTTCTTTGCCGCGTTCGCCTTTTTGGCCCCCGCGGACGCTTTACGCGCCGCTTTAGTCGCGACTTCAGCAACGGGCGATGCACCCTCCTCCTCAATCAGGAATTTGGTGCGATCTCTGACGTTCGCAAGCCATGCAGGCGCGCGTCCTTTGCCGCTCCATGTTGCACCTGACTTGCGGTCGCGATACTTAGCCGGCTGCGGTCCCGTTCGGTACCCACGCGGTTTCGCTGTAGTCGTTGAATCTGCGTTCTCAATTTCGGGAGACGCCGCGTGAGCCGCCACCGCATCACCTTGAATCATAAAACGACTGCGGTTTTTCGCTTTTGCGATCCAAGCCGGTGCTCTTCCCCGGCCGGTCCATGTGGCACCGCTCTTCGGGTCCTGGAACTTGGGCGCGACCTTGGAGCCAAGGGCATTGGATGCTTTCCGCCTTAAACCAATACCCAAACCGCTGTCGCCTTTTGCTTCCCGCCTTGCTTTCGTTTTTTCTTCAATATCTTCGGTGGTCAACCCATGCTCCAGCATCAGGCGACGGATTTGATATATTGCTGACTGCGCTTTCTTTGCTATGAGCACGTCGGCTTGCGCCTGCAAGTTCTTTAGCTTTTCTTGAATGACTTCGAGTGTGGGCATCGTGGCCTCCAATAGTGAATGCTTGCACTATGCCACGACGCTTGATTTACGCAAACAAACTTGTCAGTTCAAAGCATTACATCCGCGTACATCGATATTTTCGATTGCAGCCTTACCGCTTCGTTTTCAAAGCTCGGATACTTGAGCATCGAGTTCTTATCGATTGTCGGTCGAAGAACAGCGGTGCCCTTGCACTATTGGAATCTTATTCAGACTCTGTTTGTTCATTCTTTTGTAGACGCGAGCTGCGCTGCGCAAACTCAAGGCTTCTTCCTACGTCTATCCTGGATCGAAGATGCGCACATCCGCCGTTGTCCTACGAATAAAGTTGGCAAAAAGAAGCATGCCCTGGCGCTTTTGCTGCCGTGTGAGCAGACGTTTTTGGGAGGAGTCACCCAGTGAATCAGGTAAGTCGTAACAGAGACCGCCATTCACTCAAGCACTGCCTAATCGAGAGTAATATATCTCGCATCTGTTACGCGAGGAAATCCATATGGCCGAATTGAGTTGGTTTAACCAGATCCATCGAGAGTGGCAAGCGCTTAAGGCTCACGATGCTGCTCTCGACATCGAACAATTCTATCGACATGTGGTATCCGCGTACAAATCGGGCTTTGCCCCGCTCGAGTCAATTGCCACGACCGCCAACGCCCTGCTCCTATCTTCAATTTCCGGCGCTCCGTATTTGGGCCGTAAGCTCCTCATGCAGATCGGCATCGACAAGCATCCCGCGTTGCGCGTCACTTTCGCTCTGTCGCTCTTCGCAGGCACCGGCGGCGACAGCGATCCGGAATTGGCTAATCGCATCCTCGTCGACGTATTGAAAGATGAAAACGCGCAAGACAAGCTAAAGGGACTTTCGGCAGCGGCGCTTGGCGATAGTGCCCGGCTTGGGCGCGGCGAGGCGCTTGATGTCGAGCTCGCGAAGGCAAGATACGAGACGGCATTCGGTTTTGGCCATCGCGAAGCTGCGCAGACACTTGCTCTCTACTGGGAGAATCGCTGGGGATGCACGGCGTCAGGCGACTCGGTTCCTAACCGCGCCATTGCCCAGAAGTGGTACAAACGTTGCGGTCAAAACAATCAAAAGATCTTGCAAACAGCGAGCCCCATCGCTTCATAGTTGGCGCGCGGAGAAAACCGTGCGGCTCCGCATCGTTCGTCGCGCGATGCTGGGTTTAAATGCCATACCGCAGGCCGACTATATCGTTGCCGGTCTTCGAATAGCCCTGGATGCGACGCATCAACCAATAACGGCGTCGGATCCGGCGCAGATTTGCATCAACCTATTTGTGCCGCCCCACACCGCATCCCAGACCATCTACACGAACTTGTCGTCATGATCAATTGAGAAATTGATTCTTGACGAAAGATTCATCAGAGCAAAATCATTTGTTGCAAGAGCTCCAACGCCTTGTTTTCGTTCAAAACCCCGGTCCGCGCCTTCGCAGCAATTGTCTTCAGCAATGCTTCAGCGATGGGTGGAATCCCACGCAAATGCGCAAGGTCGCTCGCCACAGAAATCGAAAGCGCTTCATCGGCCAAGTCTTTCCCGATATTCGACGATTGGTTGTTCGGGTTGGCACCATTAACCGCATCAACAGGTTTGTTAGATAAGTTTGCAGTGTTCACTACAGTGGTGACATTTTCCATTGGGTTACTTGTAACGTCTTGCTCTGGGACGCTGACGTTTTGCGGTTGAGGCACCGTGCTAGTTTCGTCCACAAGATGTTTCGCTACCGCCGCTTGCGGTTTATAACTTGTTGCTGTGGGCGTCGCAGTCTTGCGTTTTCTTGAGGTCGGTGCGAGGAGCTCGTTCACGTGGTCAGGCACATCGTCCGTCTGGCGTGGCGTGTCGAGCCACCCCGCTGGCAGCTCTAGTACATCGGTAAAGCGTTTCGCCTCGACATCGTCCAAACGCTTTTTCCCGTGCAACCGATGCGCCATGTTTGACTGGCTTAGGTTCAACATTCGACTTAGCAGCGCTTTCGATCCGTTGCGGGCAGTCAAGATATGAAGGTTCGCCTGTCGAACTTCAGGTATAGAAGGTGTGCTCGCCAGTTCAAGCGACTGTTGCTGCGCTGCCTTCGCCGCCCTCGAAACGCCCTTCGACTGTGCGGTCTTCGCGCTTGCGCCGGCATCTTTCGGGGCAATCACCTTGCCCTTCTTGCTGGCTGGCGCGGGTGCAGTGCTGGTCTTTCTTGGCATATCGACATCCTTGGCTGTTACAGCTTCGCTCAAAACAGGGTGCTTTTTATGATCGGCCGACTTATGACTTGGCGAAGGGTCCACTGGGTCATCAAATACGCCGTCAGTTGGCCTATTTTCCAGCGGAGAGCGCAGTCGCGCGATCACGTCTGGTGGCAACGTTGGGTTTGGGTGATCGAAGAAACCATCGGGAAGACCAAGCGTCGTTTCCATGTGAAACGCTGTCTCGGGCGTAAAACGCTCACCGCTGACCAATTCTGCGATGCGGGCCAGATTCGAGTCGAGACCCAACGCTACATTTTCGGCTCCAACAGCGTCGACGAGTACTTTGAACGCTCGAGTCTTGAATATAGATGCCGTCTGGGCGGGATCCTTTGACTGAACAGGTTTCCCGTAATGCTTCTTTTGCGTCTGCGATGCGCTGGTTGGCGGGTGCTGGCGCGCTGGACGTGGACCGCTGCCTCGCGAATCTGGGCGTCCAAATGTACGACTCATAAAATAAACTCCGAATGTTGCGCTCGCGATTGCGGCAAGAGCGAGAGTCCAGTAAGCAGTCAGACTGCTGCCAAGTAACCGAGAGATGGCTACAGCAATAAACCGAACCTAAAAATTTACCGAGCCTAAGCATCACAGCTCAACGATTAAAGACTCAAACTTATGAAAATCTGGGCGGGTTGGAAATGTAAGCGCCTACGACGCAAAGTCCTCTGCATCAAGGCGGACTTCGGTCGCGCCGCTGCACAAAGCCAGGCGCTGCGTGACGGCCGTTATGCGATGGCGGCCGTCAGCAAATATACGCAGCACGCGGCCTTCGCTTGCATCCGGACCCAACCAGAAGTACTGCTCTAGCGCCGTCCTCGTAATCAGTGCCTTCACCTCGCGACCAGCGGTCACTACCGTGAACATAACGGCCCGGCCATTTTCCACGAGGGATGGTTCATGTGAGTGTTGCGCGCCGTTCATTTCTTCGTCACTTGTCAGATCTAATCCAAATCAACCGAATTATAGGTGCAAGTGTATCAAGCTCCGTGTAGCACTACACTGCCAATGAGCACACACGGAGTGTCCCGCAATGATGAACAGTCGAATACGGAGCGTTACTGATTGACGCTGTCCTTGAACGCTTTTCCTGCAGTAAACTTTACTGTGAAAGCTGCGGCAATCTGGAGCGCTTCGCCTGTTTTCGGATTGCGCCCCGCGCGGGCGGCACGCGCGCCAACACCGAACGAACCAAAACCAATTAATTGAACCGTATCGCCAGACACCACCGCTTGCGTGATCGCCGCCAGCACCTCATCGATCACTTCGCTGGTCAAGGCCTTGCTTGCGCCGGTTTGTGCTGCGACTGCATCGACGAGTTCTTGTTTGTTCATCAGGATTTTCTCAATAATTAAGTTTCGTTGGTCAAACTTTACCATCAAGAATTAGGTAGGCACTAGAAAAGACCTCCGAGCTGATCTATTTGCATATGTTGCGATTCGCGTCGAGTTCCAGCCACCCACTACAGCGCGCAAGCCGAAAAGATGGCATCCGAATACACACAGCTGGGCGAACTGCTCAAGGGATCTCCCTCTCGATGATGAAAGGTAGCGCGGCATCGACGACTGCGACGGCGGGTCCTTAAAATCAGCTGCTGAGATCACATCGCTGGTGTATGTTGCTACTAGCAAAATGGCGAGGATTGCCGACAGATATAGTGCTCCAGGTTCCCCTCAACCGCTATTGCCGCTCCAGTTAACCGGCGCGCTCAGTTTTCGGCTTCTCATTGCGCATAGAGCATTGGCAGGCGAAAAACCTTAGCCCCACGTCGGAAGCCAACTCGCCTCCTACTGTTTGCGGGACCGCTACAGCATCAAGGCTGTAATCGACGAAGATACGTCAGGCGGTTTGACCCTCACGGTCACACCGACATACCTTAGATAGTTGTCCTACTCGGCTTACCAGCTTTGTGCATAATGTCATTAATCCAATGCTCGGTGTCTCAACCGATCGTAGCATCAATTACTTCGCCGCCGGCTAAGTCTTAAAATGACGTGTAGCTGTCCTCTGATCTCATGCGCAAAGACGATTGGCCTTAAGTTCAAAAAGCTTTTCACTTTTGTATTCCATCAATGCGCAATGACAGCAACGGCGAAGACCCCACCTCCGTGGATTGTCATCGGCGCCTGTAAATTGATACACCGTCGGCACTGAAGAATTGATCCACCTCGACAAAGGAATAATGGTCGCTTTGAGCGGCGATGATCTCGTACGGGGGATACATGCAGATCAGGATATTGTACAAGCAGGGTAAGAGCCTGCGAGGCATTGCTTGTGAGGTTGGCTGTTCGGTCAACACGGTGAGGAAGTATCTGGCGACGCAGGACGCGCCGATGTTTCGGCCCGCGGCGACTCCGCGGGGGTCGATACTGAAACCGTTCGAAGCCTATCTTCGGGAACGGATCGCGTCAGCGGCATCGGACTGGATCCCAGCGACAGCTCTGTGGCGCAAGATTCAGTCGAAGGGATTCGATGGCGGCGAGAGAATCGTGCGCAAGTTCGTTGCCACATTCAGGCCTGTACCGGCGCCCGATCCGTTGGTGCGATTCGAGACTGCTGCAGGCGATCAGATGCAGGTCGACTGGGTCGAATTCCGCAGGCGCAGAGGAGCGGATCTGTTCGCAATCGTGGCCACTCTCGGCTATAGCCGTGCGACCTATGTTAAGACGTTTCCGACATGCGGCTCGATACTTTGCTGAGGTGTCACGTCAAACGTCTTAACTGGTTAGGCGGTGTGCCGCGCCGTGCGCTGTATGAATGAAAGGGACTTCCCCAATCACAAATCAGGCGCCCGTTGCGGGCGGCGGCGTCAAGGTGCCATGATGAGGTTCTCACGCTCCATCAACTCACTCGAAGGGGAAGTCCATGACAATCGTAACGCTCGGAATTGATCTGGCCAAGAATGTCTTCGCGCTGCACGGCGTCGGCCGACGGGCAAGCCCGAATTGGTACGTCCTGAAGTCCGCCGTAGCTGGTTGCTCGAACTCGTGGCCTCCCTGCCTCCATGCCTTATCGGCATGGAGGCCTGCTCGGGTGCACATCACTGGACGCGTGAGTTCGAGAAGCTTGGCCATACCGTTCGTCTGATGGCGCCAAAGTTTGTCGCGCCATATCGGATGGCAGGTAAGCGTGGAAAGAATGATGCTAATACGCAGCTGCAATCTGTGAGGGAGTCACACGGCCGAACATGAGGTTTGTGCCGATCAAGACGATCGGTCAGCAAGCATTTTATTTATCCATCGGGCACGTCAAGGATACATCGAAGAGCGTACAGCGCTGATCAACAGGATCCGTGGACTTCTGAGTGAACTCGGCATCGCGCTTCCACTCAAGACGAGTGCTATGCGGCGCGAGGCGCTCACGGTATTGGAAGATCTGGCCGGCTGGTGCAACACGGCAATCGGAGACATGCTTAACCATCTTGGTCGTCTATTTGAGCGCATTAGCGAGTACGACAAATATCTCGCACAGATAGCCAAACAGAACGACAGAGCAAGTCGATTGATGAAGCCCGCGGGCTTCGGGCCGACAAATGCAACAGCCATAATAGCGAGTGTCGGTAACGGGCATGGCTTCGAGAATTCACGACAGTTCTATGCTTGGTTGGGACTGCCCCCGGGACAGCACAGTTCCGGGGGCGAAGCCAGACTCGGAAGTATTACCAAGACCGGCGACAGGTACCTTCGAACGTTGCTCGTCATGGGCGCAAGATCCCTGCTCATGAAGACGGCAGCCCATACAGATCCGGTCAGTCGTTGGGCTTTGCAATTGAAGCAGCGGCGAGGATTCGGTCGTGCAGTTGTTGCAGTTGCAGCCAAGAACGGGCGAATGTGTTGGGCCGCGCTGCGCCTGGGCGACGCGTTCAAGGTCCCGGTCTAGTATTTATTTCGGCTGTGAGAACTCAGGTAGTCATGACGTAGTTTTGTACGGCAGTATGGCCAGCATGGTGTGACATGCAGTTGTCGATGAGCTAAGAGGTTGGACCTGCGCTGAGGAATGCTCGCTCATGTTGTTGGGTTTAACAGGCACTGCTGTCGCCTGAATCCCGGTTGTATGACTGGAGCCTTTGGCGCGCGTCTTTCATTAGGGACCGCTGCCGTTTGTGGCAGCAGAAATGTCCGCTTGTAGTCACGCCGTCCACATACCTCAAGCTCATCACGAACATGCTAACGGATGAACGCAATCGAAGAGCCTCACGATACCTGCCGACGACAATTAGGTACGGCAACTTGTTGCTTGCAAAACGAGGAAGTCCTTGTAATAGAGAATATGAAGACCGTTGTCATCGAGAGGGATGCGTATGGTCCGAAGCAGCACCGCTTCCAGCCGGGGTTTCTCGACCTCGCCCAGCACTACGGGTTTCAGCCCCAGCTTTGTCGGCCTATCGCGCGAAGACCATAGGCAAGGTCGAACGGATGAATGGATATGAGTGCCCTTGACGGATCACAGAACACCAGAAAAAAGACTGTGTGTTTTCGTCGGATCCAGACAAGCCACATGGCCAGAATTGATCACCGCCAATTACATGAACAGACAGACTGCTGACGCTGATTTTATGGCTAACAACCGTGTTCATTTCGAGCGACAGCTACCTGTGGAGCGTAGGCGCATGCTCAGGTGTGAATGGTGCGAGATGTAATAGGTGCATAAGAGGTCTAATCACGCAGAAAAAAAAACGTTGTAGTCGTTCGGTCGAATGCAGTATCGAAAAAGCGTGGTGGGGGGAGTTTTCTCAAAAATTGTCGTTCAACCGCTCAGTGATAGATGCTTGCTTTGCACCGTTGACCGTCTGCCCCCTGAGCGACGAACTTTGCGACCCGGCTTTGTTAGATAACCTGGTATGCAAAGCTCACGCCCTTGCTGCTCATTAAGCGATCAAGCAGCAGCCGTTAGTTTTAGGTATAACGGCGTCGCGTACCCGCTGAGCATGGCGACGAGCTCCAACTTATCAACGTCTCGGCGAGATCTCCATTTTGGTACCAAGCTTCTGCCTGCAGCCACGTATTCCCTAAAGAGCGGCGATCATCGCATTCGTGCCTTACCTACTAGAGACCGATCACGCTGTCGCCATGAGTCAGCTTCATCCCGTAAGAGCTTACCGATTTGTAGGCAAAGCACGTAAATTGCGGATCGCAACAGTCGATATGTGCGGTGATCGCCGCATCCCTGATGCATGGCTGCGAGATTGAGCCTCGGGGAAATTTTATTAGCTTTGTTCGCGCCAACTTCCCGACTTTGCAGTCTGGTATCGGCGCTCGCACCTGGCTCCGCCGCGTGGCATCAATCGATGACGTAGGCACGCTGGTTTTAGGTGGTCGTGTCCAACACTGTCATTCACTTGGTTCATTTACCGAAACGAGTCCGCGGCGCGAGAGCAATGCATAGCATTCTCCTTGCCCAAGCAAAAGCGGTCGCGCCAGTAACAACGCGAGTGCGCGAAAATGTATCAATGATGACGCGCCTCTACTCGCATCTTCTTGTCTGTGGCGTCGTCCGCCTCCGATTGAATCTTGCATGACAAGCGGAGGTTGAACAACGGCTACGTGCGCATTTGCGACCATTGTCCACGCAATGACCTACGTTCACACATTCCGATGCGAGGCTCGCAAGCTAACGACAGCGAGTCCGAGTCTCAAGCACCTTCATCAGAACGCCCGGCGCAAGAAAAGGACCACGCTTTTCGGTGATATTGCCAAGTGCTCCCTGAGTCACGCGGCGAGTCTTCCAATGATTGAGCTACGTAATCGCGCTGTCACGGCGACAAGTCGTACCCTTTACTCATTAAATGTATCGTTCGTTACGATTTCTGGCCTAGATGGAAATACCAGGAAGATTTGCGTCAAATAAGGCTAATGACAACGTGAACCGCGATTAAAACGCGTATTACCGTGAAACAATGCTTCAGAAATTTTGTTAAGTCATTGATAATAATACACTAAGTGACGTCAAACAAACGACGGTAGATGTTCCACGGACTTAGCGCCCAACTTCAAACACGATCATCAATGGCCAGACAGGAATTAGGAGACTGTTTAACAGAGCCATAAAACTCGGACTCACAGCATAAGCGAGCGAGATTTGTACCTATGGGATCCACGCGTCGTTCGTTTGCGTCAAGACAATCTGATCATTGATCGAACCCTGAGGATGCAGATCTGGATGTTGAATCTGTAGAGTTTGATTTTTCATCCACGACGGTTGATTGACCAAATCATATGCGTAGGAAACAAGAGCTCGCGTCCCCGTCGGCGACTTCACAACTTGCGCACTTTGTATTCCATGCAACTTGCGCTTTCCGCCACAGAACTGAGGAAATAGCCCGGGGCCCTTAGTAAGGTACTTCTTCCCATCCTCCGTGAGTGAGAAGACTAGGGTATCAGCACCGGTATTTCCGCCTCCACGTGTTATTGCTGGCGCAATGCCAAGCAAACCAGCATTTACCAGCCCGCGCCCACGCACCAACACGGACCCAGGTAGGCCGCTGTCGTACTTCGAAAGCGAAAACGGGACTGTTTGGGCAGGTAGAGCAACACAAGCACCAGCCATCGAATCCAAATACTTTTGGATGGCAACCGAAAAGTTTTCATTCGTTGGGTTAGACGCGCTGTGACAACCAGTCAGGGCGGAAATCGATGCGAATAGGAGCCACAATCTTTTGTTCATTAACTGGTCCCAAAAACTGCTTCCGACCTTCCAAACGGGTACCAGTTTAGAGTGCACAGCCAAAAACCCATAGAACCGAATAGAAATTCAGTATATCTATTTTCTAGGAAGTGTTGGCTTGGCTCCAATAGAAGCTATCGCAGCATCAACATACGAAGTAAAGCCTTTTGCGACTAACTTTAATAGCTCGTTAGAGCGATCCAACAGAAAACGACTATCCTTGCAGTGGAACTCGACAACTATCTCACGCTTGTTGCGCAAGATTTTTACCTGCGGAGTCACGGCCGCACTTTGGTGGACTATTCCCGCTAAAAGTCTAATGATATCGCACGGGGCGTTTGTTTTTTGCGTGTCCATTGGTATCAATCTCGCCCTGTGAACAAGTGCCGCTCGCCCATAAACTTTTTCTAACTCGAGGACTGCACGGCAGTTGTCATAGGTTGTAGTTTCCGTATCAAACAGTCGTTTAACATGCGTCGGGAGCTTAGAGAAGTTGGACGCTACGGCTATGACACTCCTATCTATACCTAATACTTCTCCCGCACCGTGAAGTGTAGACCAGCGTCCCTCTTTTACTCCGCGTTCGTACGCCTTAGAAATTTCTGATGGGTTAAACCGCGAAGGGGCGTTGGAATGTAGGCGACCCGCCGAACTCAGCATGCCAATAAGCTCCGCACGAGTGAGATTTTTTTCAATCGTCTTGATTCGATGAGCTCTCGCTAGAAGTGCCGGAAGTCCATGTGTTTTTTTTGCATTCGATAGGCGGCGCCAAGCCCACGTTCCTAAACCGACGTCCTTGAATAGATCTAGGACCTCGCTTGGGAGTTGCGCGAGCGACTCGGCAGCAGTCAAATGCTGTCGCCGTATTCCCGGATAAGTGATCCCAAGAATCCGTGTGGCCTCTGATTTATTTTTCCAAACCTTGCCAAGCCCTTGCGCATAGATGTTTGCCAAATGCAAGAGATCCGGAATTTTTGAGTTGTCGTGACAATTAACCAGGCGGGTTTTGGACATGAAAGTCGGTTCGAGAGGACCGCCAGAAAGTAGCGCTTCTTGATGATTATCCTCTGTCTCCGAGCGACGGGATGACGGAAAGAGGTGTGTATTCCACCCTCTTTCCGTAGCACAGGCGGCCGATTTTAGGGGAAAATGCAGCGAGCCGCTTGGTGGCAGCTGAACTTTGGCTGCAATAGCAACTCTCGAAATCTGAATAGACCACAGACTTAAACGCGGGACAATCTGGCTGCGCGTCTGGGTAAAATCGGCCGCCCAGACGTAACGCTATTGGGCTGTGTGGTCTCACCCAGGCAAACAAGACGGCCGGCTAAGCGAAAGACTCTTGGTTTTGGCGATCACCACAAGACAAACCGAGTCGCTGAGCGACACCCAAATAGACCGCTCGTAATACCGACATTTTCGAAAAGATAGAAGGTCGTGTACACGATTGGGTAAGTCAGCCTTTCGCGTGTCGAGGCGCGCCGAACGCTCAAGGGGATGAATAGAAGAGTGTGCTAGTAGCACACTCTTTGCACGTCACCTTCGCTATTATTGGGGGGCAGGCTGATTACTACAAAGTGTGCCTAGTAGCACACTGACCGACAGATAATTGACCTGGCTCCCTCGAGAGCTGTACGACATCAAAAAGCGATCAGGCTTGGCAGACCTACTTCAGTCAAGAGGGGCGCCATTAAACAATTCGCTTATGACCTGGCGGATTCGAGCCTCCTGAGCGTCCGAAAGAACGCCTGTCTTAATCTTCACAGTGAAACTGTTTACATCCTTCGTGATGCTCCCCGCGTGATGCTTGCCCGCGAAAAATTTTTCAATTGAGCGTTCACTCGCCGTCTTGCCCAAAGCTTGATGACCAACCAACGCCGCAATAGCTGGCGCGAATTTCCCTTGATCCAAATTTCCTGAAACGACGTCCGGCCACAGCTCATGGGCTGCGGCCACTGCTTTCTCGCCGTGCTTTTTTATAACGTGTGCGATAGCGTCTGCTGCATTACCGCCGATAAGCATCGGATTTATATCGAGGTCGCCGGTAATAAAGACAGGGAGGCTCTCAAATGCAAGATAGCGATACAGACCTCTACGACTCATGCCCATGGCTTCAGCTAGGCGCTTGCGATTTGGAAATTCCTTCTCAGTGCGGCGAATGGACACGGATATCTCATAATCGGATAAGTCATCCCGTCCGATGTTCTCCACAAGTGCCAACACCGCCATATCTTGGTCGGAGCACTCAACGATGAGAACCTTTATCTCCTCAACCCCAACCAGTTTGTGTGCGCGCCACCGGCGTTCACCAGCCACAATTTGATAGCCAGCTTCAGCTCGGCGAACGACGATCGGTTGTAACAGCCCTACCTCCCGGATTGACTCCGCGAGTTCCGAAAGTTTGACCTCGTTGAACGCCCTCCGGGGTTGCCAAGGATTAGGTGCTATATCTGCGACTGGCAGTACTGAATGCGCGCCCCGTGTCTCCAACTCCTGAATTTTGATGTTCGCTGCAGCTAAGGCGGCAGCCATCCCGGGACCGGTCTTTGGCTTATCGTTTGTTTGCATTGATGCCGTTACTTCATCTTTTGAAATGTCAGAAGCGGCGCGCAAATTGGCGGTCTGCTCTGCCATTCGAGCACGAATATTCATTTGCCAAGTCTCCACTGTTCGACATAAAGGTCGTCAATCCACTTGCAATAGTCCCGAAGGGGCTGACGAACCCGTTCGACGGTTTTAGTGCTCGCGTCTTTCTTGCTCAAATCAAATACCGTTGACAAAGCAAGTGCGCCGCTGCTCATTGCCGAACTTGCAGGAATTTCTGTCGTTGTAAGCCAGTCACCATAAGCCCGCTGTGTCCATGGGC
This sequence comes from Caballeronia sp. M23-90, assembly GCF_053574605.1. Lineage (NCBI taxonomy): Bacteria > Pseudomonadati > Pseudomonadota > Betaproteobacteria > Burkholderiales > Burkholderiaceae > Caballeronia > Caballeronia sp. M23-90. The sequence goes on from NZ_JBSIPA010000003.1 coordinate 36,741, forward strand.
GAACCACAGAAACTGATGAAGTAGGACTGTTGTCAACCTTCGAAAGAATGATAGAAATAAAGTCGTAGGCTTTATCAGCCTCTTTTTCCATAAAATTACGCGCAATATCAGAAAAAAGACCCCAGAATGACACAGAACTAATGAAGTCAAGGCTTTCTGGGACCAACGGCATGACCATTGAATCCGCCGCCATCAATGCGTTCAGAGTTAGGTAAGACAAAGAAGGGGCGGTATCTAAAATGATGTAGTCGTACTCATTCCGTAATGACGCGAGGCCTTCTCTAAGAATCGCCCAAAATTGAAAGCTAGGCTTGGCCTTTAGCATTGATGGAATGTAGAACTCCGCGCTAAACAACGACGGATGGGCGGCGATGACGTCTAGACCGTCCCAGTATGTATGCTTGATTACTGATGAAAGACCCCCTTCAATCGTCTGGTCATAAATGAACGGCAAAACGGTCGAGTCCTCATCAACCTCCTTTTCCGCGTATAGGCCACAAAGCTCTGAAAGCGATGCTTGGGGGTCTAGGTCAATCGCGAGCACCCGCCGACCGCGGAGTGACAAACCCTGCGCCAAACACATTGATGTTGTCGTTTTGGTCGAACCGCCCTTAAAATTCGCTACCAGGATCACTTTCCCATCCGCGCCGCGCGACCCAGTGACGAGCGGCGATTGGTAAATTTCCGATAGCTGCTGCACGTATATCCGAGCCTCTGCCAGAGTGAAATGGCGGCTACGGCCAGTGCCTGATGCCTCACCCGCCGGCAACTCGCTCCCTTCCCTTGTCGCCTGGTAATGAATCTTCGTACGATCCATTCCACATAGTTCAGCGACCTCCGCGGTTGTGAATGACGGAGCCGACTTTCGCGGTTTTGGCGTAAGAATACTGTTACGCAAGTCTTCCGTAAGCGTGTTTAGCCTTTCTGAAAAGCCCGCGAGTTCACTTAAGGTCACCCTTCGCGTGATTGCTGGAAATTCTGCTTTTGACATGGTTTTTAAGGTTTAGTCGGAAATCGATACAAAGCGTAGAGTACTAGGGAAATACAAAAATGTGGCATTAAACTTAGGCACAACTTTGGCCAGCGCCCTCACAAACGGTAACTCGAAGCATCAATATGGGGACGCTTTTCACAATATGGAATATTTTCGGCGAAAAGTCGAAAAGGCAACCAAACGACGATCATTTACCTCCTACTGACAAGGAAGTTGATGGTGAGGGAAATTGTTGAAGCGCCCAACTCGGACTAGGACAGCGAAGAATTTTCCGGCGTTCCGGAGTCCATGAAACTGTAAACCAGCGCCATATCAGTGTCTCAGACGCCCGGAAAACACATATTTTCGTTTCATGGAGCCCATTGCCTGTGGCGTTCCAACAATTCACCTCACCATTACATCGTCATCAACAAAAAGCCTCACCATAAGGAGGTAAACGGCTCACCGTCATCAACCAGAATGGCTCACCTTCAACCACAAAACATCTCACTTCCAGACCAAAACAGCTCACTTTCCGGCTATTAAGTCATTGTTTTTGTTGACCTTGAAGCTTTCTGTAGGTTGGTAGGTATTGTCTTTTAAATCTTTAAAGTACAAACCAACCGTCGCTACAATAGTTCTCACCCACACTTTCCCAGCGCAGGTCTTTTTTTGTTGACACCAAGAAAGTGGGTGAGAACTATTGTTGAGATGCGTACTATGATGGTGAGCTTTTTTGTTTTGACTTCTCACCTACGGGTGATAGATTCTGCTTGCGGCCACAGTCAAGAAAAGAGGTTCACAATGCCATCCGCCGTTTCAGCAAGTGCAACATCACGTCAAATGTCGCTTGAATTGTTCGAGGAAATGCTGTCAACAGACACGCCGATCCATAAAGCAACTAAGGAAATCGGTTATCAACGAAATAACGTTTTTGTTGACGTTACAGACGTCGGTGTTACCGCGCGTCGATTGCTTGATGCGGCGCATTTTATCGTGGCGCAGGAGCCAACATCGCCAAGGTATTACGACGTTGAGCTAAGCTACTTCCGGTGGTTGATGCGTTATGACAGCTATAACTACAAGCATCTGAGAGCAGTGGTTTCTGAAGCACAGAAAGCACTTATTCAAGTCTCCGCAACTCCCCCAGGCAGCGACTCACAGGAAAACGAGAAATGGATTTCCGTGCAGCTGCTCGGCATCGTTGGTATCGACAACGGGCGAATAACGTTTGAAGTACCGCAACCGTTAATTCGCCACATTAAAGACCCGGAAAAGTCGCATTGGCTGAGTCTTCGTATCACTTCAGCGTTCACCCTCACATATGCACGTGCAATATACGACCGCGTTATCGGCTATGTTGCGGACGGGATTACAGATTGGTTTGAGGTTGACGTGATTCGACATTGGCCTGGCAAGGCCGGGGGCAGCGCAACGGTGTTCAAGTATTTCAAACGAGACAGCCTTGAGCCGGCAGTAAAGCAGATCAACGAAGTCTCCGACATCGAGCTGAGCTATGAAACGCGCACCGAGAGCCCAACGTCTAAGAAAATAGACCGCATTCGGTTTAGGCTTTCTCGAAAAGAAGGGGTTAATACCATCCGGGCGAGCCTGATTGGATTGAAAGAAACTTACACAACCCTGAAAAACGAGTTTGCTTTCACAGAAAAACAATTCAGCTTAATTTCCCAAAACCGCGCAAATTGGTCTGATGAGCGCATCCTTGATGCCATCGAATATACGCGCGCAAAAATCGATGAAGCGAAGGTAACGAAGAGTCCCGCCGGCTATTTGATGAAGGCGATCACGGAGGGATACAAGCTTTCCGAGGCTGAGCGTCGCATGAAAACGATATTAGGCCAGAAGGCCAAAGAAGCGCAGGCAGAAGCTACTTCCAGACTTACGGCGAGAAGCGCTGTTGAGGCAAGTAGTGCTGCTCATGAGGAAGACGCTAAGCAGCGATTGGCGGCCGAAGTTCGGGCCGGTCACGACGCTTTTGACCGAGCCGACGCTCGAGCAAAAAGAGACTTCATGCGGGCGTACATAGCTTCTCCTTCAGGAAAGCTCGCTATTAAACGTCTAAAGTTTGATATTGCTACGATTTCTGAAGCGGACGTGCTCGCACATGCTGACCTTTCCTTCGCGTTCTACCATTTCGTGAATTTGCGTAACAAACCCAAAGCATCGCGGACTGTCTCGTGACCGCCCAAGGATCTACGAGAATTGGTAGCGAGGTCCCGGCGGACGATCCGACGCGCCCCGACGACTAGCCCAGCAAGTTGCTTGGGTGCGTCGATAGACGCAGTTCTGCTTGATCTGAAAATCCTTTGCCTGCAGTCGTTTGACTCAAGACAAGCCATAGATTTGCAACTGCAAAAGGTCCCGACTGCAGGGGAATCCGGCGACCCTTTTGCTTGGATGTCGTGGCAGCTTGTGGGCAGCGTCAACCGCGTTATCGATACATCAACGAATGTTCACGAGTCACTTAGCGCAACTAAACGATTGCTCTGTTCCATAACGTTTGATTTGCGTCGTCGGCAAACGGAAAATATGTATTCGAATTTAAGCGCGTTCTTTCCTCGCGATGTTCAAACAAACTTTCTGATAAATGTCGTTAGGCTAAGATCGGTAGGGGGCGAATCAAGGCGAACAATGCACATGAAAACTGAACACATCATGATGTTGTCAGCTAGGGGGCCGCTCTTAAAGCACAACATGTTGATTTTAATAGTCTATTTATGGTTTGGAGGGCTGGTGCGGTCTGGACACGACTTTTGAAATCGACCGCACCATCAGACAGTTTCTGCTGCCATGCTTTTCAGGCAGGTAGCACGTCTTAAGCATTCGTGGTGAAGAAAAGACCTGCTTATTTGGCGGCCTTTGTAAGGAGTGGGCATCATCATGATTTAGTCCGGTCCTTCGACATTCGGATCGAAGGCACTCGTCTGTGCATCCGGCGACAAAGACATGCAAATTGCACTGTCTTTCGAGCCAGAATTTATGAAATGACCTGTTTCAATGGAACCCATTCAACGAGGGTTGCCATGCGTCTTCTCCGAAACAAGCGCCAAGCTGCGCTCGCCACCGCTCCCGGCATGTATGCCGAGGAAGATCCGAGTAAAGTCATTTTCGAAACCAGCACGCGGCTTAAGCTTGAGTCGAATCGCTGGATGCTCATCGCATTTGCCTGTGCAGCCATCGCGGCCGGTGCCGTATGGACCCGCCAGCCGCCGCCTTCCGTGGTTCGCGTCGTTGGTGTCTCCGCTGATGTGACAGGACATCCTGTTACGACAGAGCTCGTCGCATACAAACCGGATTCTCAAGCCATCCGCGCCCACGTGCGAGACATGGCGGTCCGATGGTTCACGATCGAACCGGTTTTGACGGATCGACTTGAAACGTCGCGCATGACGACGAACATCAACTCCGTCAAAGCGGAGATGATTGGAGCAGGCGCAAGTCAGTTCAAAGCTTGGCTCAATGAAGACGCACCTTTCCAGGCGATCATCGCCAACCCGAAGTTGATCCGAGAGGTCAACGTCCGAAACATTGCGCTTCTGGAAGATTCAACGGTCCTCGTCGAATTCACAACCACGACTTCTCAGGCGGGCGGTGCTGGTAAGCCGGACGTTAAGGCCTATGCGCTGACTTTGCGCTATCAAATCGTTGCACCCACTGCGGATGCCGCGCTCACGTCGAATCCATTCGGGGTGTTTATCCCGTTTTTCCGCCTCGAGCGGACTGCCTAAGCATGAACGCCAATCTCAAACACTCTAGCCGGCGCGCATTCGCCATCTGTGCAGTCGCGGCGATAACGGTCGTCACCGCGCCTGCGGCGCTCGCCAAGAAATCTGCAAACGACGCAACGACACCTGCGATGATCGCCGACAACCCCATGAGCGCGCTCAATCCGTTCAATGGCGGGGCCGATCCTGTGACGATGCCCGGCGACGCACGTATTGGCGTCTTTCCCTACAGCCGGGATCAGATCTACCGTGTTCTGACGGCACCGCTCAAGCTCACCACGATCGAGCTGGAGAAGGGCGAAAAACTCATTGCCGATCCCGCCATGGGCGACAGCATCCAGTGGGAGATCGACGACGACAAGTCGAACCACCTCTTCATCAAGCCCCACAAGGCCGATCTTGTGAACACCCTTCACCTTACGACGAACAAGCGCGAGTACGACTTCACGCTCATAGCGTCGCCGGCAGGGGGCTTTTTCTACCAAACCGTTCGCTTCCAGTATCCGCACTCGCCAATGACACGTGTGACCTCGCGCGACGACCAGACCACTGCAGGGGATCGCGGCGGTGTCGATTCCGGATCGGTCAGTGTCGCGCCGGACAAGTTGAACTGGGACTACAGCGTTGACGGTCGCACTGAATTTACACCCGAAGTGGTGTTTGACGACGGCCACGCTATCTGGATGCGCATGCCCCAGAAGGCGCAGTCGTGGCCAGTACCGTTTATCAAAGATCACGGCGACGCGGTTGTCGCCAACTTCATTCGTCGCGGTGATTTTCTTGTGCTGCAGCGCCTGGCAGATGAGATCGTCTTGAAATCCGGCAAAGACGAAGTCACGGTCACCCGTGGTCGCCGCCGCGTGCTCGGGCTGTTCTGATCGCCATGGCCAAGAAAACCCCGGCTGACAATCCCAACGAAGAGCAGATCGCGCTTACGAAGGGCAAGACACCTCGGAACGCCATTATGAGCATCGGCATTCTTGCCGCAATCGTGATCGGTGTTCTGGGCTTCTTCTACGAACTTAAGGCATCAAATCAGGCAGAGCAGGACGCACGCGACAAAAAAAGCCTGGCCCTCAAGTCCAGCACCGAAGGCGCGGGCGACAAAGGTCCAACTGATATCGAACAGGAGATCCGCAAGCAGCGAGACGCGGCAGCGGCAGAGGCGGCAGCGCGCGCGGCGTCCGATGCGGCCGCTGCCCAGCATCCAGTTAAGCCAATGCTGACGGGAACGGATTTCCAAAGCGAAATTGACAAGGGTGGGGCGGATACGCAGGCGCTTGCACGTAATGCAGCTCAAGACGCGATTTACACATCCTCCGTATTCAAGCAGTCGGGCGGGTCACGCAACAACCCTCAGCAGACGACAACGCTTCCCCCAGGTGTTCCCTCGTTGGAAGAGTTTCGTGCATCACGAGCAGCCGCCGGTGACCCCGGCGCGGAGCAGCTCGCCATGCAGTTGGCCAAGCAGGGGCAAGCGCCTGAAGACCGGGATCGCGCGTTTCTTCGTGAGGCCGCCGCACAGGGAGGCATCGAACAGACAACGTTCAACGGTCGCTCACGCGGCTGCACGCTTACGCCCCCTCACAACATTCACGTCAAGACGATTGAAGGCTTGAATTCGGATAAGCCGGGACGCGTCGCGCTCATGGTCGATGAAGACGTGTACGACAGCCTTCAAGGCGACTGTCTGATGATCCCGAAAGGCTCGTTCATCAACGGCCAGTACAGCGCGGACGTCAAGGTTGGTCAGGAGCGCTTGCTCGTCGCCTCGACATCTCTTCGCTTGCCCAACGGAAAGAGCGTGCCGATGAACGGCATGCAAGGCGCTGATCAAAACGGCTATGCTGGTTTCTCCGGCGACGTAAACAATCACTTTCTAAAGATCTTCGGCGCTGGCTTCATCACGGCGATCCTGCTGAAGTCGTTCGACAACGGCGCGCAAACAGCAACGACGTCTAGTCCTAACGGCGTCACAACCTACGGCAGCACGGCAGGTCAGGTCGCCGCGACGACAGCGCAAGCCGTTTTGCAGCGCAACCAGAACATCCCGCCCACCATCACGGTCGATCCGGGTGAGAAGTTCCTCGTGCAAGTCACGCAAGACATCGTCATGGAGCCCTACCATGACTAAAGCGCTCCTCGCAGCCGCGCTGCTCTTCACTGGATCCGCATGTCATGCGGCGACAATAGAAGAAATCATTAGCCCAACCCGATACGTCGTATCCAGTGCCGGACAGCGCACTATCCTCGATATCGGCGGTACCCCGGTTTACGCATGCGGTATGAAGCCATTTCAGTCGTGGGCGCAACGGCTGGAGGGTCAATCTCTCGAAACGGGGCAGGGCGCAACGCCAACCGTCAACGTTGCTGGAGCGCCCGTCAGTCTGCTTGCCATCCTCGTGAGAGGTGGATGGGTACAACCCGGTGTGCTCACCGATGATGCCCAGGCTGCGATGACAGAGCGGCGTGGTGGCTGGGCATGCGCGTCCGCGCAAGCGCCGTTTGATGCCATGCACTCCACAGTCGATCCAAAAATCCTTGCTGGGATAGCACTCAACGAATCTGCCTACAACGGCCGCGCATGGCCATGGACACTGAATGTAGCCGGTCGTGGGTTCTTCTTTCGCACGCGCGAGGACGCCTATCGCGCGATTCGCACCTTGATTGCCGATGGTCGAAGCGACTTCGACATTGGTCTCATGCAAATAAACTGGAAATACCACTCCCAGCGCTTTGCTTCGCCGTGGGACGCCTTGAGTCCGGCGACCAATATCCACGTCGCCGAAGAGATTCTCAACGAGAACTTTCAGAAGACGCGTTCCGCGGTGAAAGCGGTGGCGTACTACCACAGCGCTAACCCGCAGCCGGGTCGCGAATATCTCGCGCGGTTCGTCCAGCACCTCTCTCAAATCGATCGCGGCTTATGAAGCAATCACTCACAGTCGTTTCTATTGCGTTGGCACTGCTCTCAGTGAACGTCGCGCTCGCCGGCACCGATCCATTCGACTTCGACTACGAAATCGCCGGCAATGTACTCGAGCGTCCCGCACTCGTCTTCAATGACGGAAGTTCAACGTACTTTCAGCCCCGGGCAGGACAGAATCTGCGTGTCGAGGGTGGCCGCAACGAAGGACCTTATGTCGTCGTCCCGGGCACCCCGGATGTGATCCATTACTCCACGGGACAAACTACTGCCACGGCGTACTGGAAGAAAGCGAATCGCTTCATGGGCGACAAGACTCGTGAAAGCGACGATCTCCCGTCCGGTTTTACTGGATTTTCCGGACGTCTCGCGCTAATCGGTGCGCACTCGCACCTTGAAAGCACCCGCGCCTTGAACGCCACCATGCCTCTTTCGCAAATGGTCAAGGCGCTGGTGCCGCAGGGGTGGACAGGCTCTGCACAGAAGGATATCGACCTCACCGCTTCAACGAGTTTCGCTACACGGGACGGCGAAAACTGGATGCAGTCGTTCGACCGACTGGTCGCCTCATCCGACATGTACGCGGACGTTGATTTCGATTCGCGGCATGTCACCTTGCGGCGCTCGGCACCCAAGTCAGTGGCGGTGAATTATGTCGCGAGCAATGCGCCGTTGGCATCGGCATCGGCATCGGCATCGGCATCGGCATCGGCATCGACGATCGCGGATCCAATTGCTGCGATTGCCGCGAGCTCTGCAGACGCCCCCGTCCATGATTCGCTGCTTGCCTCAAAGCTTGGTGCGGTCGCCATTCGTGATGGCGACGACTCGCACGTCCAGATCAAATTTTCGGCAAAACCGGCAGCGGAAATCAAAGTGGTCGATGAAAGCGGCAAGTCGTTGCGTCCGAAGTGGGATGACGCGGGCAACGTACTCACGATCAACCGCGCCGAGCGCTTCGTTGTATCGAACGGCGCAGACCAGGTGGAAGTGGCCCGGGTCGCCGGAACGGTCTACGAATTCGACGCCGGGAATAAGGCCGCGTTGGAAAGTGTGTTCGACAAGGACGGATCGACATTCTTCAAGTTCGCTGATTCGGTCGGTCACGTAACGGTGGCTGATGCAAGGCATCTCGGTACAGGCGAACAGAAAGGCCGCTACTACAAGTTCAACGGGACGTCCGACCAGTTCATTGTGAATGCGGACGGCAACGTGGTGAATGTGACGCGTCGCCATGACGTGCGCTTCTTTGACAGAGCCAAATCGTGAGTACAACCGTCATGACGATCAACCATCTTCTTGCTGGCGTCGTGCTGTGGCTCGTGGCTGCGCCGTCGATCGCACGTGCAGATTGCCTTGATGATGCAGCCGCATTTCATCGCGTGAACGTGGTCCTCGTGCGCGCCATTGCCCAGCAAGAATCGGGCATGCGTGCGAATGCCGTCAATGTGAATAGCGATGGTTCGGAAGACATTGGCCTCATGCTGAGTAACCGTAACCTTTGATGCTGTTACATAACGATCTGAGCCTTAAGCGCGGTTCCGAGCGCAGTAGTTTTCGCATGGTGAGCTGCTATTTCGATAACAGCGGTTATCAGAACAGCGCCGTTGGCGATGCGGGATAGGCAAGGTAGCCGCCATGGCATAGTCTGTGGAACCGCTGTACGCGTCGGAGGCGAACGTGAAGCAGTCCCATCGCATCGATCAACACGGGCAAACGTATGACGCGTTTCCCGACTACGCTTCCCTCGCGGCACTGCGCGCGTGGTGTGAGGGCCTTCCGGCGCGCACGGCCGTCGAACGCTATTTGTCGCACAGGCGAGTTCAGGCGCAATCCTCTCGCGGCATGCTTGGCCGGATCAGACGCCGCTTGATCGATATCGCGGAAGCAAACGGGCGAGACGATCTTGCCGCTGTTTTCAGGGATCGGTACACGAAGCACGCACGACGGGGTATGAACGTTCACCGGGCGATCGAGGCGTTGCGTGAGTTGCAGGACCGCGAGCCGCAGATCAGCGACGATCTCGATCTGTGGTTGGCGCCGCGAGTGAGCCTGGCGTTGAGACGAATGGGTGTCAGGACGTTTGCCGAGCTGACATTGCGCGTACCTCGCCGTAATCGCTGGTGGAGTGAGATGGTGGGCATCGGCCCGGCGTCAGCACACCGTATCGAAGCGTTCTTTTTGCGTTACCCGGCATTGACCGAATCGGCGCGCCGGCTGGTGGAGCGATCGGAACGGACGCAACGCGTTATTTGGAGTGCTGTCATGGTCGCCCGCAGTCGAGATGGTTCTAGAGGGCGATATCGCGCGCCCAGGGCGAGGTGCCTGCTCAGTGTCACGACCGACCGCGAGGCGATCGAAGCATGGCTGTCCTTGCATGAAGCCGCCACAACGTCTCGGACGTATCGCAAGGAAGCCGAACGGCTCTTACTCTGGGCCAATGTTGAGCGCAAGCGAGCGCTTTCATCGTTGAACACCAGCGACGCCATTGCCTACCGAGCGTTCCTGCGCTCCCCCGAGCCACGAGATCAATGGATCGGTCCGCGGCAAACGCGTCTGTCTGATGGATGGTGCCCGTTCTTCGGACGTTTAAGTCCCTCATCTGTTGCCTACGCATTGTCGGTGCTCTCAGCCATGTTCCGGTGGCTGGTCGAGCAACAATACGTGGTTGCCAATCCGTTCGCCGGCGTGAGCGCAGGTTCCACGCGAGCAACCGTTTCCAGAAGCGTGCGATCGCTTCATGACGATGAGTGGCAATTCGCTCGGCATGTTGCCAATGATCTGTCGACACAACATGGCTGGTCGCTCGAGGCAGCTCAACGGCTGCGCTTCATCCTTGACTTCCAGCTGGCGACCGGCCTTCGTGCGAACGAGTTGATTCACGCGCGGATCGGCGACTTGATCTTCGGGGACGCTGCGGACATCTGGCTTCGCGTGGTTGGGAAGGGTCGCCGCAGCGCACGAGTCGCTTTGCCCCCACTTGCCATGCAAGCCCTTCAAACCTATCTTCATCAGCGAGGACTGCAGGATGACCCGCGCCATCGCAGTCGGAGCCTACCGCTTGTGCCCGCACTCGGCCGCGATCATTCGGTGAGCATTTCCGGGACGCGCCTTTGCGCCGTGCTAAAGCGATTCTTCCGTCTTGTTGCCGAACAGATCCGACCGATGGATTCCGTTGGGGCTCGTAAAATCGAGCAAGCCAGCCCCCATTGGATTCGACATACTCATGCGACGCGCGCGCTCGCTCGTGGCGTGGAACTGCGCAGCGTTCGCGATAACCTTCGGCATGCATCGATCGCGACGACCTCGCGATATGTGCATGGTGACGAGCGGCTGCGCATGCAGCAAGTGAGCATCGCGTTCGCTGCCGAGGGGTGAGTTCGGCTCACTGAGATGCTTTTTTCAGGCGAGCGGTCAGCTGTTCGTTTTCTTTGGCTAAGCGAAGGTTGATCGACTGCGATTTCACCAGATCGCTTTTCAGCTGCTCGATCGCCTGGCGTGCTTCTTTGAGCTTTCGTTGAAGCACATCGGTACTGTCGGGAAGCGATTTTCTCTGGTGTCTGCTAGTCTTACCATGAAGTGCGCGCACGCGTTCAGCGATGTCTGGATATCGGTTGTGTATCGTCGAATTGCTTAACCCGGCCTCTCGCGCAACAGCCGCGATGCTAATCCGTTCACCGGTGCCGGACTGCATCCTGCCAAATTGCAATCGGCGAAGTGCGAGCTCCAGGCGACGCCGGGTTGGGCTCTTGCGCTCAGTTCGCACGACGTATTTTTTTGGGAAGTTTGAAGGGCGGCACTTCGGCACCGAGGTCTGCGAGTACACGTTCGGCTTTACGAAGATGATCGACACTGCGCTCACGTGACGGCCTTCCAAGGTCAGAGCATTGCAGCACGTCAATCTGCTGTTGCCGGATCCCTTTCCAGATCTCAATGTGAGTCGAATCAATCACGCCTTCACCGCACGAGGTACATCGCACTGCATCGTAGAGACCTTGACCCCCGCAACCGTTACCGCTCGCCATACACCATGAATGCCCGGTTCCTCGGATGAAGACACTTTCGCCAAGTTTGCGGCAGAAGTCGCGCATATCGCGAACGGTCTTAACTTCGCCCCGGCTACGGAATGCCATGATGCGTTGACCGCCCATGCCCGAGAGGCCACTGTGCGGATGCATCCAGCTTTGAATGATCATACTTTGCAGTTCATCACGCTCCGTCATGATGTCGTTAATAAGCGTGCGATCTGCGCCGCTGTCATACCGGGCGTAATAGAGGGTCATGTCGAGTGACCAATGCTTGAAGTGTTCGCGCAGATACCGGACGTCGCCGAGCACGTGCCGGGCAACATAGACTGCAAAGGTTCGCCTAAACTCGTGCGGAGTGAGCGGCCATGGATCCCCAGGTCGAATCCGATCTCGCTTGATCACGCCGTCCATGTCCTGCTGTTCGACGAGCATATTTGCCATCTTGCTGAACGCCCTCAAGCTATATCGGGCACTCACACTTCCTACAACAGAAATACTTCCATACTCCGGGTTATATACGGCCATCAAAGCGTTGCGATTACGGCGAGCCCGTTCAAGATTGACTTGGATCTTTGCGCGGGATTGCTCATCGAGGTCAGGTGCCTTCGCTGCGCGCTCCAAGACTTTGATCCGTTTGTCTCCCCGCGCACGTTCGGGCTCGCCACACCGAGTTGCTACGGCAACCGCTTTTCCAACAATCTCAGGCACCATCCACTCGGCCGGCCGCGGTTCATGCTCGTGCTTGTATGTCGTTCCCCGGAGCCAGAAGAACGTCTCACCGTCGAAACCTTTTCTTTTAACGAAACATCCAACTTCGAGCGACGCCAGTTCCGAGTCTCGCATGCCTGAGAAAGCAGCGCATACGATGTAGCAGGCGGTCCGCAGATGGAGGAGGTCGGCCGTTACCTCCAGCCGCTGCTTATAACCATGCGCGGCGATCAGTCGTCGCTCCTCCGGCGAACTTTGATGGTTCGCCTTGCGACGAAGGTATTCAGCTTCAGTGGCATATACACTTGAGAACCCCTTTGGGTGGGTCTTACGGTGAGCCGCTTTGACCCGGGTCAACTTGCTAGCTGCGTGCGCGGCCAGCTGGTCACGCAAGGTCAAGAGTGAATCCGCCCGATTTTCAATGTAGTCAAGCGCCGTACGCACTAGCCTGCTCATCAGCCGCTGAGGAATGACTTCTGTTCTCGCCTGCTTCCAGCTTTGCAGTCTTGGTTGGCGACCGCCCCGGGCAAGACGTGTCGTACCGCCATGTTGATATTTCCATGGGTACTCCGGGATGCGATCAACGAGGTGGTCGCCAAGTTCGTAGTAGCTTGTGATCGTGCCAAGAATACTAGCAGCTGTTGTAGGCTGCAGTGCTCCAACGAGGGTTGACGCAAAGCGAGCACAGTGGTCGGGCGTCAACTCACTGAAGGCAGTCAGGTCCTCATCTGTCATCCACACAAGCAGTTTTTTGAGCTGATTCCAGTTACTTATGAGCGTACCTGCCATTACGGGCCTACCACGCTGTCCACTGGCTACACGCCATCGCGTGTACAAGAAGCGTTTCGCCGATGCGATCAGCGGCGCGTAAGCGGGATCCGTGAGTCGACCGTCTTTGTTAAGCTTGGAAGAGAACACGATCCGAACGCCCGTCGTATTCTTTTGTGCGACGTATGGCGCGAGATTCCAGACCTCGTCGCCATAGCGGGAAATGATCGTGTTGCCTTGCCGACTGACGATGACCTGATTCAGTTCGTCATCGTTGATTGAAGCCAAGTCTACAAGTTGGTTGGTCGAGTTAGCCATGGTTTTGCACAAGGAGCATTGATCGATCGCGCCACATCGGGTGAGGTTCGACGAGCGCTTTTCCCTTCGCCTGCTTCATGACTGCCGCTGGAAAGCGGGGCGCAATGACCCGGTCGATTTCCCTGATCACCCACCCGTACACCTTCTGCCATTGACTCCTGCCAATCAGATTTCTTTCCTTCACAAGCAGCCAGTAGAAGCTGTACATACGGTAAAGGTCGCTCTCCATCACTACCTGGTTGGGACACCGGAAGCAGTGAAGGAAGGCTGAGCATGCGGTGTGGCCGTCTTTGGGTGCATACCGGCCATCGAGTGGCGAGGAGCATCGGCCAACACCTGTATTGTTTTCTCCCGCGACGATACGTTTTGCTTCGTCGAGGGCGACGTTCATTTCCTTGGCCAGTCGCGCTAGTGTTGGCGCATCCTTTGCGGTCCCGCGCAAATCTATTTCCAGACATTTGCCGAGGAAGTGATGGTTGCGAACCATCTCGGGTGTCACAGCCAGGTAATGGGTATCCGTGACATTAGGTCGGTTGCCGAGCAGGTTCGCAGTCATGGCGACGTCACCCCCGGTTAAATGCCATAACCGAGATGCAAACGTCTTCCGTAGCCGCATGACAGACAGCGCTAGTGGGACTTGGCCACCTGCCCGTTCGTCTGCGTCGTTGACGAACAGTTGATGTCGCCCGACGAACCGTTTGATGGACGTGGAAAGGACTTTTTGGGAGAACACCGACACAGCGCCCCAGCGTGCCAAATGGGGAGAGCGACGATACAACCACAGGTAGTTGCGCAGCTCTGGCGGAGCGAGGACGACCAGCTCGTGAGTGAGGTCCAACACATCGCGTATAAGGGCGCTTGTGTCTGCAGCAAGTACGCTGATCTCTTCGACCTTGTGGGGCTTGCCAATCGACAGCGTCAAGATGCTGTTGCCGCGGCGCTTATAGGTAGTCAGCAGCGAATGCGTCTGCGGTTTCAGAGGATGAGCCCGCACGGCATCGCGTGTCATCTCAAAGAGGGAAGTCGGATTCCGGCCGGTTCTGGCTGCGACGAGAAGGAAGTACACAAGCAACCGATCAGCTTCATTGCCAGAAAAGAACCCGGCCCGGATCGATCGGAGGTCATTTGCTAGCGCACCCAAGAGTTTCTGCATTTCTTCCTTGGTATACGGCGAGGGTGCCTTGCAGGCGCGTCGAGCGTTTGGAAACGGCTGTCGCGGGAAGCAGTCCCTTCGAAGCTCGCCCGTCGCAACACATTGCACGAGCACCGTTTTCAGGCCCCCGTATAGCGATCGTGCAGTTATCGGAGACAGTCGCCCACTCTTCGTGTTGGCGGGTCGACTTTGTAGCCAGTCAACGAAAGCCTGCAGCGAATGACGATCGATATCCGATATGCGGTGCATAGAAAGACGTGAGCCGATGGTTGAGTCGAGGAAATCGAACCATCCTGTTAGACTGTTCCAGTAAATGGCCGTGATAGTGTTATCAGCAAGAATCGGCTGGAGACGTCGCAGCCCTTTTGTCATCGACAGTAAGAGTTCGTCGCGACCAGCGTCGATCTGCGTTCCTGTACGACATCGCCACCGACCGAAGTCCAAGGTCGTCTTCGCTGTAACGACCCGTAGATCATCGTTTGTCGCGCCAGGCGCTGCACGCTGCCTCGGGACCCGGTCGAGTTGATAATTCTTCCGTTTCATCGCGTATCTCCCGCAAAAAGCAGTTCGTCGATTTCTTGCTCGTACCGGTTCAGATGCTTTTCGCCAAGCATGTCGAGGCAGTGAACGTATGCAGTTGTTGTCCAGATAGATGCATGCCCAAGTCGGTCACGTACCCACGCGAGTGCATACCCAAGGTTACGGTTCTGACTCTCCCCGTACAGCTCGAAGGTAGCGAAGGTGTGGCGCAACATGTGCGGCGTCACCTTGAAGTCGAGCACAGGCCGCGCAGGCGCAGTCGGCTTCCACAGCTTTCGATAGGCGTTACACAGTCCTTTCTCGCTCCAAGGCGCCCCAAACCGGTTGAGAAACACATATGGGGAGGCTGCACCTTGAGCCGTTCGATAACGCTTAGCCCGTACAGCGCCTTCGCCGAAGTTGGCGAAGTCGAACAGATCCTTCATGAGTTGCCCGGATGCGTAGACGCGGCGAGGTCTGCTTCCTTTGATCTTCATATCAGACGGTGACAGGTCGATCGCGACCTTGCGCCAACGCCTTTCGGTCGCTGGGTCGAAGAGGTATTTCATCGGAAACGTTCTACATTCCTCGCTGCGCAAGCCGGTCTGAAGCATCAGCTTCGTCATCAACTGCACAGTGCTGCTATTGCAGTTCTCAAGAAGCGCGCGGCACTGCTCGGTCGTGAGGAACCGGATCGGCTGGCGGGGTACCCGGGGAAGGGTCGATGCCCTGATCGCATCGCGAAGCGATTCGTCTCCAGTGCGCGATAGATGAACGTCCCACGGAACATGGGCGATACGATTGTGCGTCGCGGCCCACTCATAAAAGCGCATGATCTGCGACAGCCGCTTGCGTACCGTACTCGGCTGCATGGAGTGTCGGCTGGAGTTCGCGTCGAGCACGCCGAGCGACCAGTTACGATACAGCGCAAGGTTCGATATTTCGCCGAAATCTTCAGAATCGATTTGCCATGCGTCCCAGTCAAAAAAGTTAGTCTCAAGCCAAGCGAAATAATCGTAAATCGCTTCTGCGTAGCTTTTCCACGTCGCGTGGCTTCGCGTTCGGCCGTTTTCGAGTGCAACCCACAGCAGATAGTCGCTCGCCGGTTTGACGAGTTCCATGTCTTCCGAGCATAGGAAAGGTATGCCCGGGTACGACCGCCCTTTGTAGAAGAAATCGTGCGTCGTGTAGAAGAGTCTCATCAGAGCGTCCCATCGGTACTTTCATGGGCATCGATGCAAATCTTTACGGACCGGACAAAGTCGAGCCCAGTGATATGGGCGGCAAGATCGATCGCTCCCGCACCGCCTCTCCCTCGTTTGGTAGGCGGTATCAGTTCGTTGACCCATTTTTCGTTCGTGAAGACAAACCGAAAGTCACGGCCGCGGTAACCGACCAGGACGCGAATGCTGTCGCCAGAGGTGGCGGATCTATATTCGCGATCCAGCTTGTAATACGCGCCTACGAAACGCAGCAGCACATAAAACGGCACCGCTCTGGCTAATTCAATTTCCTCTGCAGTCCAAGGTCCCATAAAAAAGCACTCCTGAACAACACTGTTGCAATTGAATATAGGCGATGGTTGAGCCTTTTGTGTAACTGTTACAAGGTTACAGTCCTGAGTACTATGGAGTTGATGGCTCGGCCGACGATGGCGAGTGTGAAGAACGCATCGCGATGCATCGGCCGCCTATGGTGGGCTATGCGAGCCGTACGGGGACCAGACGGAACCTGGCTGCTTTGCG
>NZ_JBSIPA010000400.1:0-6092 GCF_053574605.1 Caballeronia sp. M23-90
TCGCGGCGTCGATCCGGCACAAGGTCACGCGTGCGCCGCGCCGGATTGCTTCAGAGCGCGCCAAAGTGAGCGTGGACAACATGGCGCGCGCTCGTGCATCGACTTGATCGCGCTTGTGCCACATGACAAACGAAGGCGCCGAAAATGTCGCGATGACCGCAATTACCGCAAGCACGACGGCGAGTTCGGTCAGCGTAAAACCGGGTGAACATCGGAAATTCATCTGCATCCCTCATCGATTGAACCGGATCAGCAATCAATCTAAAGAGAATTTTCCGCGCCCGCCATTAGCCGATTGGCCGAGTATCGGACGTGCAAAAGCCTCGACATACTGTCGAAACGATTACCGGTTTAAAGCGAGGAGGAGAAATGCAGAAACGCTCAGCGTTTGCGGGGAGTGTTCTTGCGCGGAGCCGCGCGGCGGAACTCTTCGAGCACGTCTTCAAATTCGGACACGTCTTCAAAACGCTTGTAGACCGAAGCAAAACGCACGTAGGCAATGGTGTCCAACTGGCGCAACTCGTTCATGACAAGCTCGCCCAGGCGGTCGCTGCGAACTTCGCGTTCACCGCTGCCCAGCAATTGATATTCGATGCGCGCAACGGCGGCATCGATAGCGTCGGCCGCAACCGGCCGCTTGCGCAGCGCCAGTTGCATGCTCGCCACGATTTTCGCGCGGTCGAACTCGGTGCGGCTGCCGTCTTTTTTAACGACGGACGGCAACGCGAGTTCCACGCGTTCATACGTAGTGAAACGCTTGTCGCAGGCGGGGCAGCGCCGCCGCCGGCGAATCGCCGCCCCATCTTCCGAGACACGCGAATCGGCCACTTGCGTGTCTTCGTGACGGCAGAAGGGGCAGCGCATGGCTTAGCCGTACACCGGGAATTGCTTGGTCAACGCAGCGACCTTCACGCGCACGCGCTCGAGGTTCGCTTCGTCTTCCGGCGCATCCAGCACATCGGCAATCAGATTGCCGACCTGCTCAGCCTCGGCCACGCCGAAACCGCGCGTGGTCATGGCCGGCGAGCCGAGACGCACGCCGCTGGTCACGAACGGCTTTTCCGGATCGTTCGGAATGGCATTCTTGTTGACCGTGATGTGCGCCTTGCCGAGCGCAGCTTCCGCTGCCTTGCCGGTGATGTGCTTGGCGCGCAGATCGACCAGCATCACGTGGCTTTCCGTTCGTCCCGAGACGATCCGCAAACCACGCTTGACCAGCGTTTCAGCCAGCACGCGCGCGTTATCCACGACTTGCTGCTGATACGTCTTGAATTCCGGCGACAGCGCTTCCTTGAACGCAACGGCCTTGCCGGCAATCACGTGCATCAGCGGACCGCCTTGAATGCCCGGGAAGATGGCCGAGTTGATCTGCTTCTCATACTCGGCCTTCATCAGGATCACGCCGCCGCGCGGGCCGCGCAGGCTCTTGTGCGTCGTGGTCGTGACGAAATCAGCGAACGGCACCGGATTCGGATATACGCCTGCTGCAATCAGACCCGCGTAGTGCGCCATGTCGACCATAAAATAGGCGCCGACGCTCTTCGCAATCTTCGACAAACGCTCGAAGTCGATCTTCAGCGCGAACGCCGAAGCACCCGCGACGATCAGCTTCGGCTTATGTTCCTTGGCGAGCTCTTCGGTCTTGTCGTAGTCGATGTCTTCAGCTTCGTTCAGGCCGTAGCTGACTACGTTGAACCACTTGCCCGACATGTTCACGGGGGAGCCGTGCGTCAGGTGGCCGCCTTCGGCGAGGCTCATGCCCATGATGGTGTCGCCGGGTTTCAGCATGGCGAAGAACACACCCTGGTTGGCCTGCGAACCGGAATTCGGCTGCACGTTCGCCGCTTCGGCGCCGAACAGTTGCTTCACACGATCGATTGCCAGTTGCTCGACCACGTCGACATATTCGCAGCCACCGTAGTAACGCTTGCCCGGATAACCTTCGGCGTACTTGTTCGTCAGTTGCGAACCTTGCGCGGCCATGACGGCCGGGCTTGTGTAATTTTCCGAGGCGATCAGCTCGATGTGATCTTCCTGACGAGTATTTTCCTTCTCGATCGCGGCAAACAGTTCCGGATCGACTTGGGCGATGGTGCTCTTGGCTCTATCAAACATACGTTTTCCGTTGAATGGGTGTCAGTTGACCGGATCGCGCGTGCGCAACATATCTGCGCCGCGAGAGCGCGAAGCACGATGGGTCCAGGCGAGGCGGAAGAAAGACGCTCCGTTGACGCGAGACGGACAGCCACCGGCAACGCAACACATGCGTGCGGATCTCGGCTGCCCAGGCGAACGGCAAAACGACACCCTGCGCTTCCCGGTGGGTTATTCCACCTTGGACCCGAAGATCCTTGTCGCCAGTTACGCAGGGCTGGAGCGCCCTAGTTTAATGGCGCGTCCGGGATTAGGCAACAGCCGCTAAACACTTGAAAATGCTCGGTTCTGAAAGGCCTGTCATTCATGAAAGCGCCATTCGCGGATGGTCGGGCACCAAAATTGCCACAGGCGCCCAGCCGGCAATGGCTCACCCGGACAAATGGAGATTCTGGTTGACAACTTGCCGCGCCGCATCATTGGAAGTACGCTGTCCGGCTTTCCCGCGCGCGCTCGGGCGCCCGCGACCTCGGCATCTCCGCAACCTGACCGCAACCTGACAATGGGAATCCGCACATGATCGTATTTGTCACTGGCGCTTCCGCCGGCTTCGGCGCCGCCATCGCCCGTACGTTTGTAAAAGGCGGCCACCGCGTCATTGCCACGGCGCGCCGCAAAGACCGGCTACTGGAATTGTCGAAGGAGCTCGGCGACGCCCTTTTGCCCGTTGAACTCGATGTTCGCGACGACGCCGCAATCAAGTCCGTCATAGCCGGTTTGCCGGCCGAATTCGCCGATATCGACGTGCTCGTGAACAACGCCGGACTGGCGCTCGGCCTGGAACCGGCGCAGCGAGCGAGCCTCGACGACTGGAACAACATGATCGATACGAACTGTAAAGGTCTCGTCACGGTCACCCACGCTTTGCTGCCCGGCATGGTCGAGCGCAATCGCGGTCACGTGTTCAACCTGAGTTCGGTCGCGGCGACCTACCCGTACGCCGGCGGCAATGTATATGGCGCGACGAAGGCGTTTGTGCGCCAGTTCAGCCTGAACTTGCGTGCCGATCTTGCCAGCACGGCGTTGCGCGTGACGGACATCGAACCGGGATTGTGCGGCGGGACGGAGTTCTCGAACGTGCGCTTCAAGGGCGACGACACGAAAGCGGCCAACGTCTATAAAGACGTGCAGCCGCTGACGGCCGAGGACATCGCCGACGCCATCTACTGGATCGCGACGCTGCCGGCTCACGTGAACATCAATGCCATTGAAATGATGCCGGTCGCGCAATCGTTCGGCGGGTTGAGCATTCATCGCGGCTGAAACGACACGGCTCCCGGGCAACGACCTCGATGACACCAATCCTAAGTTGTTGCCTGGAAACAGCAAATTACAGCGCGTTTCGGCGGCCAGTTTTCAGCTTCCGGTAAAATGCGTGGATGAATATGTCAACCAGCGAGCATCAACCGGCGACCGGCCCCTTGACTTTCGACTGGCCGCTGCGGGTCTACTACGAAGACACCGACGCCGGCGGCATCGTCTTCTACGCGAACTACCTGAAGTTCTTCGAACGGGCGCGCACCGAGTGGCTGCGCGCTTGCGGTATCGATCAACGCAAGCTGTCGGAGTCGGATGGCGTATTGTTCGTCGTCAAGCGGACGGCAGTGGAGTATTCGGCGCCCGCGCGGCTCGACGATGTGCTCCATGTGGTGAGCAGGATCGACCGTCTCGGGCGGGCCTCGGTGGATTTTCACCAGGAAGCGTGGCGCGACGGCGTGTTGCTGGCGTCTGGCGAGATCCGGGTCGCATCGGTCAGCCTCGCGTCGATTCGTCCGGTGGGAATTCCTGGATCAATGCTGGCCGGATTGCGCCGCGGTCCGCACGTAGAATGCGCGTCAACCGTGCCGACACCAATATCGTTTAAATAACCTTGTTCAGAAAAATCCTATGTAGACAAAGCATCTTTGACTTCATCAAGACCTGAACTGAATAGAGCCTGCGGGACTTCACGCACGCAAGCACAGCAGCACCGAGCGCGCTCCGGCGACAACGTTGTCTTACCCGGAAGCCACTCGGACGCCCCTTTGGGACGTAACAGCGGACATTTATGAACACTACACAAGACCTGTCGATCGTTTCCCTCGTCATTCATGCCAGCCTGTTGGCGCAGGCCGTCATGGCGCTGTTGCTGATTCTGTCGTTGTTGTCCTGGACGTACATCATTCGTAAATGGTTCGCCATCCGGCGCGCCCGCGCTCAGACCGAGCGCTTCGAACGCGATTTCTGGTCGGGCGGCGACCTGCAGGCGCTGTATCAGAGCGCGGCGAACAACCGTCACACCATCGGCGCACTGGAGCGGATTTTCGAGTCCGGCATGCGTGAATTCCTGAAAGGCAAAGAGCGCCGCATGAACGATCCGGCCGCGATTCTCGACGGCTCGCGCCGCGCAATGCGCGCCGCTTTCCAGCGTGAAATGGACGGGCTGGAAGTCAATCTCGCGTTCCTTGCATCGGTCGGTTCGGTCAGCCCGTATATTGGTTTGTTCGGCACGGTCTGGGGGATCATGAACTCCTTCCGCGGCCTTGCGAACGTGCAGCAGGCAACGCTTGCCAACGTCGCGCCGGGTATTGCCGAAGCGCTCGTGGCAACCGCAATCGGTCTGTTTGCCGCTATTCCTGCTGTGGTCGCCTACAACCGCTACGCACACGATATCGACCGCCTCGCGATCCGCTTCGAAACGTTTATCGAAGAGTTCTCGAACATCTTGCAGCGTCAGGCTCACTAAGGAGTTCAGAATGGCCGGAGGTCCAATGCGTTCCAGCATGCGCGGCAGTTCACGGCGCGCCATGTCCGACATCAACGTCGTGCCGTATATCGACGTGATGCTCGTGCTGCTTGTCATTTTCATGGTGACCGCCCCGCTCGTCTCGCCGTCCATCATCAACCTGCCGACGGTCGGCAACGCCGCGCCGCAGGAGCAGACGCCGCCAGTCGTGGTCAACATCAAGGCCGACGGCAGCATGAACGTACGCTACAAGGAAGACGGCGGTGCTGCGCAACAGCAGAACATGACGAAGTCGGAACTCAATGACTTCGTGCTGAACCGGCAAGAATCGCATCCGGACCAGCCGGTCGTGATCGCCGCCGACAAGACCGTGAAATACGAAATCGTAATGAACGTGATGTCCGATATGAAGGCGCGCGGCGTCAAACGGGTCGGATTGTTAGTTAAATCGCAATGATGAATCGGCAGCCCAGCGGGAACCCTGGCGCGCGGATCAGCGCGCGCCCCATCCGTCCGCCGCGTGAACGCGGCACATGGAAGGCGTTCGCGCTCGCCGCGCTGATGCACGTGCTGCTCGGCATCCTGCTGTATCACGGCGTGAACTGGCAGAACAACACGCCGGCCGGCGCGGAAGCCGAGTTGTGGACGGATATTCCGGATTTGTCGGCGCCCACGCCGCGCATCGCTCCGCCCCCCGCTCCGCCAGTCAAGGTGCAGCCGGCGCCGCCGCCGGCGAAGGACGAGGAAGCCGACATCGCGCTGCAGGAAAAAAAGCGCAAGCAGGAAGCAGCGGCGCGCGCCGCGCAACTCGTCGAGCAACAGCGCGCCCAGCAGCAGGCCGAGCAGGAAGCTGAAGCGAAGCGCCAGCAGCTTGCGGCCCAACAGGCGGCGCAGCAAGCCGCCGCGGCGGCAAAAACCGTTCAGGAAAAGCAAAAACTGGCCGATAAGCAGAAGCAACTCGCCCAGCAGAAGCTCGATCAGCAGAAAGCGGCGCAGCAGGCCAAGGAAAAGCAGGCCGAGGCTGACAAGGCCGACCAGCAGAAGGAACAAGCCGACGCCAAGGCGAAGGCACAAGCAGACGCCAAAGCCCAAGCCGAAAAGGCCCAGGCTGAGGCGAAGGCAAAAGCCAAGGCTCAGGCCGACGCGCAAGCGAAGGCCAAGCTCGACAAGGAACGCAGTGCGCGGCTCGCGGCGTTGCAGGGCCAGGCGGGCA
>NZ_JBSIPA010000401.1:0-6034 GCF_053574605.1 Caballeronia sp. M23-90
ATTTCATCTCGCGCGAAATCTTCGTCAAGATCCTCGATGACACCGAAGAACATATCGACTGGCTGGAAACGCAGATCGATCTGGTAGCCAAGGTTGGCATCCAGAACTATCAGCAGACCATGATGGGGCGGCACTGGCGACGCCATTGTCTTCGACGCCGACCAGCCCCACGCGCTGCGCAATCCCGGGAGCACGGAAGCGCGCGCGTATCAGGTCACGGTGAATGCGGAAACGCCACCGCGATGGCATGTGCCGGGCGACTCGCGGCGTATCGACGAGACAAATTAAGTTCGCCAGCCAACGCGCCGCCACCAAGCGGCGCTGCAACATTGGCTGGCATGTTGTATCCTGAAATTAGTCGCGGTTTTTAAGTGTCCAGCGACAAATCAGTACGTCTTCAGGGCGGGGTGTAATTCCCCACCGGCGGTATGCGTCAGGTTTTCAAAGCCCGATGCGAGCCCGCGAGCGCCCGTGGACCGGATCGTAGTGTTTTTACGAACCGGACCACGGGGTCAGCAGATCTGGTGAGATGCCAGAGCCGACGGTCATAGTCCGGATGAGAGAAGATGTGCAGATGGTCATGTTCGTATCGCGTGTTTGTCGTGGCGTTTTGACGTCCGCGCCAGGTGTTGCGTGCCGTTCTGCCTGTTTGCAATGCCCTGAAACGTTTTTCGCCCATTTCTTTTGCGAGAGCGTTTCATCATGTCCGTAGCTGCTTCCAGCCTCAATTGCTTCACTCCCGACGCATTCGCCGACTTCGAGCAACTTCGCTCGGCCGAAAATTCCGTCAAGACCCCTCCCCGAATCGCCGCCGCGCTGCAAGCCTTGCGCGAAGGCCGCGCCGTTGCATTGCTCGACGACGATGACCGCGAAAACGAAGCCGACCTGATCTACGCGGCGGAAAAGCTCGACGTTGAAGGCATGGCGCTGATGATCCGCGAGTGCAGCGGGATCGTGTGCCTGTGCCTGCCGGACGACGCCGTGCGCGCGCTGCATCTTCCGCCCATGGTCGCCGACAACGGCAGCAAGTACGGCACGGCCTTCACGGTATCGATAGAAGCACGCGAAGGCGTCACCACAGGCGTGTCCGCCGTGGACCGGCTGACGACGATTCGCGCGGCGATTGCGGATGGCGCGAAGCCGGGCGATATCGTGAGTCCGGGTCACGTGTTTCCGTTGCGTGCGCAACCGGGCGGCGTTCTCACGCGGCGCGGACATACGGAAGGGACGGTCGATCTCGCGATTCTCGCGGGCCTGAAACCCGCCGGCGTGCTGTGCGAACTCATGAACCCGGATGGAACGATGGCACGAGGCGCGCAAATCGATGCGTTCGTGAAGGAGCGGAATATCCCGGTGCTGACCATCGCAGAACTGGCGGATTTCCGGATGGCGTTGGCAGACGCTCGGGAAACCCTTCAGGAAACGCACGCAGCCGAAGAAACCGTCTAACGCGGCTTCCACACAAAAAAACGCGGCTCGAGAGCCGCGTTTTTTTCTTCAAGCACAACGTCAAGGCTGCGCCTTCAAAACCGCTCCGAACTTCTTGTAGAGCCAAACCGAGCAAGTCGCGGTCGTCGCCGTGTAAAACAGAGTGACGATGCTCTGCACGACCAGCAAACCCACGGTCAGGCTATCGGTGGAAGCTGCCGTCGCCAGCATCTCTGTGACCACGGTGAACACTGTCGCAATCGCCACGATCGGCAAGATGGCAACCACGGCCGTCGATGCAATCGCCCAGAAATGCCCGCGTGAATCTTCCCACGCGGCGCGCCATGCAAGCCGCCCACCCGCCGCGGTGTGAGGAAACAGCAGCGCAAGGCGCGCCGACACGTAGCTCATGCCGCAAAGCGCAAGGATGGCGAGCGTGGCAGTCGCTGCCATCGATGTCCCGCTCGACAATCCCGCCAGCCGCATGAGGATCCACGTGATCACCACTACGATAGTCGCCCCCACATAGGCCGCGACCAATGCGATGCACAGCAGGAAATAGCGGCGGAAACCGGCGTCCCAGAGGCGTTTTGGCTGTGCTTCCACGCCGGACGCGCCCGGCTTTGCGTGCAGCGTCATCGAAAAGCGGATCACCTGGACCGCCAGCACCGCAATCACGAGCGACTGCAGGAACGCGAGCCCGAGCGATGTGAGCGAATGACCCAGCGCGGCGCCGTGGACGGCGCTGCCATCGGTCATCGATGAAAGCGGGCTGGCCGAAGGCGGCGCTGAGATTTGTTCCTGATATCCGGCGATGCCCGTGCCGAGCACGAGGACGAACGCCAGCAGGAAAAGCGTGGGCATGCGCCGCACGGACAACGCGGCGTCGCGCCATGCGCCCCTCAGGCATTGGCTCAGCGTGATGTCTTCCATAAAACCCCGGTCGAAAAGCGTGTTGAAGCGCGGATTGCAGCAATCAGCTACTTGGTGACGAATTGCGGCGCGCACGACACGCTAATCGGTTGAGGTCGCCGGGTCAATGACATCGACCCACAGGGAATGTCAGAGCGCATCGGCCGGTCCACAATGCAGTAATGCAACAGTATCTTGACCGACCTGGTCGTCCATCGGGGAATTGGTCCTTTCGGCATTGATCGTCTGCCTAGTCGCGCCAATATCCCGCCGGTGGCGTGTATTTGACCGGAGATCTTCTCGAATGTTTGGATTAAATGTATTTCCGGTGCATACCGAAATCGCCGCCGATTCAACCCCGACCAAGCCGTCGCAGCAGACCCCATCGCTGCTGCGAATAAAAGAGTGCAAAATAATCATCTCGGTGGCCCATTGCCTGTGTCCGAAAGCCGGGAAGGCCTGTCAACAGCTAACAATAGCGGCGCGCTTGAGACTACATTAAAGAAAAGGGCCCATGTTTGTTTGAGACGGCCCGATATCATTGGATACGAACCACACTA
Organism: Caballeronia sp. M23-90; assembly: GCF_053574605.1. Lineage (NCBI taxonomy): Bacteria > Pseudomonadati > Pseudomonadota > Betaproteobacteria > Burkholderiales > Burkholderiaceae > Caballeronia > Caballeronia sp. M23-90. Next base: position 2,901 of record NZ_JBSIPA010000401.1, read on the forward strand.
GCTGATAACGCCGAGCACGCCAAGAAAGCCTCGAGTCTGTCATGACGCCCCTTCCTGATGCGGATGATAAGTCGCGTCGGTGACTTCCGGGAGACCGATTACGGGTATATCGGCCTCTCGTGGTAGAGCAAGCATATTAAAGGACGCGGCATTGCCGTAGATATTTTCCTGGATGCCGAAAAAGTTTGCTGGATTGAACAGCTGCGGAATGTGCCACCAGAGCCGATAGTCCTGGCTCCATAGCCATTCGATCAACGCCTGCGACTTATCATCCCGGTCGTTCTCCAGATACAGTACAGGGCGCGATGCGGCCAGAAGATTAACGGCCCCGTGCAGCGTATGTAGTTCAAAGCCCTCTACGTCGATTTTAATCAGGCCGACTGGGTGGTCTGCAAGTACGTCGTCCAGGCGAACACAAGGTATTGCAATGTCCTGATTAGCCGGGCTTGCATGCATGGATACGCCGCCGAAGTTGCCCGGTGCGTTGTAGTCAGGCGAGGAAAAGTACACGGTCTCTGCTTTAGCCCCACACGCCCAGGGCCATGCGCGTACATTCGTAATGCCATTAAGTGCAAGATTGGCGCACAAGTTCTGGAAAATGAATGGTTGCGGCTCGAAAGCGAACATCTCACGTCGTTGTTGGGCCGCCTGTCTGGCGAGCGCAACGGTATGCGTGCCTACATTGGCACCAACCTCGACGACAGCACCCGGGCGAACAAACAACTGGCTCAGAAACTGCCCTTCGATCTCGGCATACTCGCCGTATTCGAGCATCGCTTTGCCGATGTAGAAGTCGCTGGGGTTTGCGAGCATCCATCCATGCCTGGCTTGAACCAACGTATAGGGTTCGGCAACTTGCATAATCTGCCTTTCAGGCGGCCTATCGGTCGATAAGTTCATGTGCTGAAGTTCTTTCTGATCTTGAAGAAGGAATGTATCGCGCGTCATAAATTCGATGAGGCGTCCGATCTCAGTCCCGCAGTTCCCGAAACGACCCGATCTCACTAAAGCGCGTCAATGCGTTGGTCGCTGACCGGCCTGAAAAAACGTTCGTTGTACTAGGCAATGTGTACAAGGACGCCGTCGTGCCAGACATGCCGAAACACGGCCAGCCGCGCCCCGGATATCAGTAGTATAAAACGGTATTCGACGCATTCCTGAGCATTGACAATAGTTAACGAAATCCCTGATCGCGGAAGATATGGACGTCGCTCCGCGCACGCACACGTGCGAAAGGAACATCGCACTGCAGACCGACGCGCATAAGTCAGCGGGATCGGCCATGTGCTGACCGAAGTCACCAGCGGGGCCTCGACCGAGCGATCGGCATTGGCTTGCCTCTCGACCACAGCACAGGGCCGTCTGGTGTTGAATCCGTTTGCATTGCTCGCAGAATGGGACATCACGTCATCCGGTAGCGAACGCAGCGTACCTGTCCTAAGCGTGAGGAAAGATTTGGAGCGGTGGCAGCCGGTTCTTGCAATGTAATCCTGCTGCCAGCGCGCTTGGCCCGAGTATGCACCGCATCTTTTTTAATCGACGCAAAGTCGCGATTGCCTGACAACACAGCGGCGCGCACGCGATTAAGCGTCCTGGCGGGTTCCGGTGCTTCGGCGCACTCGGACGGCCGCAGATAACAATTGCGCGCACTGAGCGCGAGGCCATTGGCGTCGCGCATGGTCTCAGCCGCGACAGTCTCCGGGGGCAAAGCGCGCGGGCGCGTGGCCACGGCCATCGAGACGGCCTGCATACCACGTCACGGCGAGCGCCACGATCGCCACTACCGCCGCAACCCACGGCAGCGAATCCAGCGGATGACCTTGCTGCAGCACCACGCCGCCGAGCCACGCGCCGCCGGCGTTACCCAGATTGAACGCGCCGATATTGAGCGTCGATGCCAGGTTCGGCGCGTGTTTCGCCTTCTCCACCACCCGGGTTTGCAGCGGCGGCACGGTCGCAAACGCGGCAATGCCCCAGATGAAAATCGTGATCGCGGCGAGGATCTGGTTGTGACTGGTCTTTGCGAACACGGCCATGATGATGGCGAGTGCGACCAGAATGCCCATCAGCGACGGCATCAGCGCCCGGTCGGCGAGCTTCCCGCCGATCGTATTGCCGATCGTGAGTCCAACGCCGAACAGCACCAGCACGAGCGTCACGCCGTGGGGCCCGAAGCCGCTGACCTGCTCGAGGATCGGCGCAATATAGGTGAACACCACAAAGACGCCGCCGAAGCCGAGCACCGTCATGGCCAGTGCCAGCCAGACTTGCGGCTCTTTCAGCACGCGCAGTTCGTGGCCGAAGTTCGACGGTCCTGAATCGTGTTTGTTGGGAACGAGCGCAGCCACGCCGATCAGCGACACGAGCCCGAGCGCCGATACCACCCAGAACGTCGCGCGCCATCCGAACTGCTGCCCGATAAACGTCCCGAACGGCACGCCCAGCACGTTTGCGAGGGTGAGCCCGGTGAACATCAGCGCAATCGCGCTTGCCCGCTTTTCAGCCGGAACGAGCGACGCCGCGACAACCGCGCCGATGCCGAAAAACGAGCCGTGCGCGAACGATGTCACCACGCGCGCCACCATCAGCATCGAATAGCCGGGCGCCATGGCACACAAGACGTTGCCCACGATAAATACGCCCATCAGCAATTGCAGCGAAAGTTTGCGCGGCAATTTTGCGGTGAGTACGGCAAGCAGCGGCGCGCCGACGGCCACGCCAAGCGCATAGCCAGTGACGAGAAAGCCGGCAGACGGTATCGATACAGCCAGATCGCGGGCCACATCAGGCAGCAGGCCCATGATCACGAACTCGGTCGTGCCGATGGCAAAGGCGCTGATGGCAAGCGCTAGAAGTGGGATAGGCATGGGAAGGTCCTAGGTATTAAGAAAGCTGGATGACAAATTCGACGACCACGCCGGGCGCAAGCTGCACGAACACTTGGCGTTCGCGGGAAACCGGCACGTCGGCTTCGGAAAACGGCACGGCATGCTCGTGCAGACGCGCAGATGGCAAGCGCTAGAAGTGGGATAGGCATGGGAAGGTCCTAGGTATTAAGAAAGCTGGATGACAAATTCGACGACCACGCCGGGCGCAAGCTGCACGAACACTTGGCGTTCGCGGGAAACCGGCAC
>NZ_JBSIPA010000402.1:0-6017 GCF_053574605.1 Caballeronia sp. M23-90
TGGTGAGCCGCGTACGAGGCTCGCCCGATACCTATAAACCCGGCGTCGTGCGCCAGTTCAGCGTCGCGGACAACGACAGCAACGAGCTCTGGCCGATAGAAACCGTCGGCGACGAAAACGTGCAAGCCCACGACGGCACCATCTTTTTCCCCCGCGTTGGCCGCGTGCAGGCTCTCGGCAAGACGCCGCAGCAATTGCAGGCAGCGCTTACGCAAGGTTTGTCGAAGACCATCCGCAATCCGCAGCTCGACGTGCGCGTGTCCGGCTTCTACAGCAAGCAGGTACAAGTCACCGGCGACCTGAAGACACCTTCATCCATGCCGATCACCGACGTGCCGCTGTCCGTTATCGATGCGATCAACCGCTCGGGCGGTGCAAATGCCGACGCCGATCTGCAGAACGTAGGCGTCACCCGTGACGGCAAGCGCTATGCAGTCGATGTCGCCGCCCTCCTCGATCGCGGCGATATCCAGCAGAACGTGTTGCTGCAGGATGACGACATCATCGATGTGCCGGATCGCACCAAGAGCCGTGTGTTTGTGCTCGGCGAACTCGCAAAGCCGCAAACCATTCCGATGAACCGCGGCCGCTTGACACTCGCCGATGCACTTGCGAACGCCAACAGCATCGACCCGCGTTCGGCTGACCCGCGTCAGATCTACGTGATCCGCGCACCGGAACAATCGGCAAAGGGCGGCATGATCAAGACCGCCGCATTGACGCCGGCCAATGGCAGCGCAATGCCGGGCTCACGTCCGCTCGATCTCAGCGTGTACAAGCTCGACATGACGCAAGTCGATGCGCTGATGCTGATGACACAATTCGAGTTGCATCCGCGTGACGTGATCTACGTGCAAGTTGCCAGCGCTGCCCGCTTCAACCGCGTGCTCGAGCAAATCTCGCCGACGATCCAGACGCTGTTCTACACCATCCAAACGACCCGCTAACAACGCGTCATGTGTCATGCCTGGAGTGCGACATGAGTACTTATGAAATGCTGGAGCATTCGCCCGCGCAAGCCAAGGACGAAGAGTTCGTCTTGCGCGACCTCGTGCGGATGATCACGGACCAGATCTGGTGGGTGCTGGGCATTGCGCTCGGCATCTTGCTGGCCGCCGTGCTGTACGCAAAGCTGTCGACCCCGATCTATTCCGCCGATGCCCTTGTACAGGTCGATACGCCGAATACCAGTTCGACGAGCAACAATCAGGGTTCGCTTTCCGCAGCGTTGACGCCGAGCGGCGGATCGTTGCACGCGGACTCCGAGATCGAGATCATCAAGAGCCGCACGGTGATCGAACCTGTTGTTGATCAGTTCAATTTGAACTTCAGCACCGAGTCCAACGTGATGCCGTTTATTGGGCGCATCACGCCGTTGTTCGCACGCAGGGGACATCCGCTGCCTGCGGTGTTGGGACTCGACACCTACGCATGGGGCGGCGAAGAGTTCAAGGTGGACTCGATCACGGTTCCTGCGATGCTGCAAGACCAGCGCCTCACGTTGCGTGCGCTGGGTCAAGGCCGCTACGCATTGCTCGATTCCCAAAACCACGAACTGCTTCAGGGTCTCGCCGGCAACATGGCGAAGGGTAATGGCATCACGCTGCTCGTAAGCCAGCTCGTGGCTCGTGCTGGCACCGAATTCTTCGTGACGCGTGCCTCGCAGCTCGAAGCCGTGCAAGCGTTCGGATCCGGCATGCAGGTGGCCGAGAAAGGCAAGGACACGGGCATAATTCAGATCTCGTACAGCGGCTCGCAACCCCTCTATATCACCCAGGTCGCAAACGCGCTTGCCGCTTCATACTTGAAGCAGCGTACGGAACGTGCGCAGGAAGAAGCGAACCGCATGCTCACCTTCCTGAACAACGAACTGCCGCGAGTGCGTGACGAGTTGCATGCAAGCGAGACCGCACTGGCGCAGTATCAGACGGCGGCCGGCTCGTTCCAGCCGACGCAGGAAGCGCAGACGTATTTGTCGGGTGGCCTCGATTACGAACGCCAGATCGCTGCGCTGCGTATGCAACGCGTTCAGTTGCTGCAACGCTTCACTGATGGCGCCGACGAAGTCCGTGCAGTCGACGCGCAACTTGCCGCGCTCAACGTCGAGAAATCGCGCTTCGATAACCAGTTCAAGACGCTGCCGGGTTCGGAGCGTCAGGCGGTATCGCTGCAACGCGAAGCCAAGGTCAACTCGGAGATCTACGTCGCGCTGCTGAACAAGACGCAGGAGCTTTCGATCAGCCGTGCGGGAACGGTCGGCAACGTGCATATCGTCGATATGGCGCTCGTGCCTTCGCAACCTGTCAAGCCCAAGGCTGCGCTGATCATTGCCGCGGGCGGTCTGCTTGGCGTGATTGCCGGCGTTGTGTTCGCCTTCGTGCGCCGTTCATTCTTCGCTGGTGTGGATGATCCGGAACTCGTCGAGCGCCGCTTCAACCTGCCTATCTTCGGCGCGATTCCCTTTAGCGCAGAACAAGCCAGGCTGGATCGTGTGCGCCTCGATCGTCCGATGGCATTGCCGTCGTCGTCGGCCAAGGGTGGCATGAAGCGTCTGGGCACGCAGTCTGTAGGCGATTCGATGGGTACCACGCTCGGGCTTTCCACCAAGACCCCTGTGGCCATGGCGCTTCAGAACGCTACGGTGCTGCCGGCGGCCAACACTGGCAAGCAACCGTTGCTCTCGACCACGCATCCCTTCGATACATCCATTGAAGGTCTTCGCGGACTTCGCGCCACGCTGCAATTCGCACTGGTCGATGCACCCAACCGCGTGATCGCGATCACGAGCCCGGCGCCGTCGGACGGCAAGAGCTTCCTCGCGGCCAACCTTGCGGCATTGCTCGCGGAGTCGGGCAAGCGCGTATTGCTGATCGATGCCGATCTGCGCCGTGGCCGTCTTGCTCACTATATGGGGAAGTCATCGAATGGTGGTCTTACCGAGCTGCTTACGGGACAGACCGACTTCGAGATGGCTGCACGTGAGACCGGTGTGAATGGACTGCACTTCATTGGTTCGGGTGCGCATCCGCCGAATCCGTCGGAGATTTTGACGTCGAGCCGGTTTGCTACGTTGCTGCAGGCCTTTGAGAAACAGTTCGATCTGGTGATTGTCGATACGCCGCCGTTGCTGGCTGTGCCGGATGCTGCGGTGATCGCGAGCCTGGCTGGATCGACGGTGCTCGTGATGCGTTCGGGGGCTCACTCTGAGAAGAATATTGCAGATGCGCTGAAGAAGCTCAAGCGCGCTCGCGCCAGGGTTGTGGGTGGTGTGTTGAATGCGATGCCGGCTAAGAGCGGTGGTCGTAAGGGGACTTATGACTATGCCTACGCTTATACGTATTCGAGCGATCCGGCCGCTGTTGATGTGAAGCATTGAACGCAGGTGGGGGAGTGTTTTTTCATTAGGTCATGAGATAGCCAGAAGGCTGCTAGTAGCCAAGGGTGCCCGCGGAAGCGGGCATTTGGTTTTGGGGGGTGAAGTAAGCAACATGGCTTTGTTTTTAGACTGTCTACTCGGGGAAGCAGGACACGTAACTCTCAATCGACACTTGGACATTGCGGAACTATCTGCCTGCGCGGCAGTGAATAAGTCAGCACCGAATCAGAACGCAGTAAGCGATTTCTAAGCTACCTGCGCGGCAGCAAACTGCTGCGCACCGACTCAAGCCCGCCCGCGATTTTTCTAAGCTGCCTGCGCGGCAGCAAACGGAGTCAGCGAAGACGCGACACCCGTTGTGCTTTTCTAAGCTGCCTGCGCGGAAGCAAACTTCCGCTACGCGCCAATGCCGGGAAATTCCAATTTCTAAGCTGCCTGCGCGGCAGCAAACAAATCGGACGACTCGCGCAAAAGCGTGCTCGATTTCTAAGCTGCCTGCGCGGCAGCAAACGGACTGCGCCATCCGTGCGCTGGAGGACGAATCTTTCTACGCTGCCTGCGCGGCAGCAAAAACCTGCATGGCCGCGAGAACTGCCGCTTCGTAATTTTCTAAGCTGCCTGCGCGGCAGCAAACCGCTGGAAATGACCCTTATTGTCTGACGATCGTTTCTAAGCTGCCTGCGCGGCAGCAAACAAAACTGATTCGCCATTTGTCACGCGTGTCCTTTTCTAAGCTGCCTGCGCGGCAGCAAACCAGAGAACGAGCACTTGCTAGTGGAGCTGTCTCTTTCTAAGCTGCCTGCGCGGCAGCAAACGTCCTTGAGCTCGACGCGCCGTTGATCGTCAATTTCTAAGCTGCCTGCGCGGCAGCAAACGGTGTTCACCAAGTCGCTGAATACGGCCCACTTTTCTAAGCTGCCTGCGCGGCAGCAAACTCCCGACAATTTCGACGATATGGGCTCGATGGTTTCTAAGCTGCCTGCGCGGCAGCAAACAGGCGTACGGCCTAAAGGTCGAGCCGAGCGACTTTCTAAGCTGCCTGCGCGGCAGCAAACCCGGTTGGAATAACACCAAGGAATATAACGAATTTCTAAGCTGCCTGCGCGGCAGCAAACTAGACGAACCTTACCTTAACGCATTGATTCCAAAGAACAACCCGACGGGCACCGCATTTTACCCAAATCACTGCCCCATCGCTAACCCGTTGATTTACCAACGACCTAAAACCAATCCAGAAAAAAGGGTCTAGAAACACGGCACGCTTGCTCCCTGACTCAAACCATAATTATTAAACGTTCCCGACGGTCCCACCGGCACCGCAGCCTGCTCAATAACCACGCAAAATGGCTGACCGAACAGGCAGAGCGCGGCGAAGGCGCACTTGCGAGTGGCGAACCACGGCGTGTCAGACGATTCATGCGCACTGGCCGGAGCACTCCGATCACCCGCCGCTTCGGCTTTGCCCTGTGCGCTCACGAACTCGGCAACCGCCATCATCATGCCGTGCAGACCACTGAACACTAACCGGAAACGACCCTGATTCATGCTTCTCTCTCTTGTTGTTGCTATTGTTTTTATGCGGACTCGGACCGCGTGCTGGCTCGGAATATCAGCTCCATGCCGTTCGGAAAGCCGTTCGTTCTGGCGCAATATGCGTCGATACCCGCTGAGTTGATCGCGTTACGAGCTGTGCTAAATCCGATCGCGTCCAAAAAGGATTGTCTTCGGCGACCGCGAAAGCAACCGGCACGGTTCGCAAATCGGAATTCTGTCGTCCGGGATCAAATCGTTCCTACTGCGAAGCAACGTACGAAACCTGTTGTGCAACCAATAGGAATACTCCGAGCGGGGCGAAATCTTAATCCCCAAGCCCACATTAGCCAGCTCAGTAATTTCTTAAATTACGTGAAGTGATTCCACTAGTTGTTATCAACGTCAAGTTGAAGTAATCCACTTCAGTTGATCTCGACGAAGGATGGCGGGTTGCGTTTAAAACTGGTGCGCCCGCGCGCACACGTCTGATTGCGCAGCAGCCTTCGAGCACAGTGGGTTTTGAGTTGCCTGCGCGGCAGCAAACGTCTGCAACTCACAGTCCGACACAACAACATTTTTCTGAGCTGCCTGTGCGGCAGCAAACCCTGTCGTCGTGATGACTATCTGGACCATGTTTTTCTAAGGTGCCTGCGCGGCAGCAAACGACCCATGGCCTCGATGGCTGCGATCGACTCATTTCTAAGCTGCTTGCGCGGCAGCAAACAACGAGTGGTGGAAACTGCCGTAACGCTCAACTTTCTAAGCTGCCTGCGCGGCAGCAAACTCTGGATCATCGCAGCTACCATGTGCCGGATTTTTCTAAGCTGCCTGCGCGGCAGCAAACATCCAGCGTAGTTATCGCTTTCGACTTCGAGCTTTCTAAGCTGCCTGCGCGGCAGCAAACCGCGACCTAGGCGACTATCCAGACTCGAAGCTTTTCTAAGCTGCCTGCGCGGCAGCAAACCCCACAAAAATCGATAGCTGCGTATTCCACGCAAAGTGAATGGCCATTCCACGGCAAAGTGAATCGTGATTCCAAGGCAAAGCGAACAGGAATTCCACGTCATCGCGAACAAACGGAGCGCAGCGACGCGGGGCCTTTGCTATT
>NZ_JBSIPA010000403.1:0-6014 GCF_053574605.1 Caballeronia sp. M23-90
TCTCGCCGAAAGCATTATAGAAGCGCCGCGTGCAATACAAATTGCTGCAAGTACGGATTACGCACTACCCTGCAAGGCATCTTCCACGGTGATGCTCCCCCTCCGACCACACCGCTTCGAGCGCGACGGCGCAATCGCCGTTCGTCTCCAGCCACATCTCGACCTCTTGCCGTTCCTCTACATGACTCGCGTGAAACGCATCGATCATTTTTGAAGCCGCGGTGGCATGCATGGAGATCCTTGAAACCCGTGGAAGATGCCTTGCAGGGTAGTGCGTAATCCGTACTTGCAGCAATTTGTATTGCACGCGGCGCTTCTATAATGCTTTCGGCGAGTGATCCTTACAGTGTCTTACCTGGCATGCGCGTTACACGTCAACGATTCACCTCGCGTTTCACCTGTGTTCCCACATCCTCTTATGGTGCCGCCCAGATGAAATCAAATGTCCGTTCCTCGTTTCTTCCTCGCATCTTCAAACATTTCCCCGCATCGAGCTTGACCGCCGTCGCCGCGACGCTTGCTTTCAGCGCGTGTGCGTCAACGTTTGCGCAGGACTCCGACGACTTTCGCAGCAGCAATCATGGAGGGCAGGACGTCAAGGTCATGATCGTTTCCATGTTCGGGCCGGAAGGTCAGGTCTGGCTCGACAAACTCGGTCCCTGGAAGACGATCAGCGTGCCCGGCCTCTCGCCGGACTACCCGGTCGTACATTGCAACCGGCAGGAGATCTGCGTCATGACCACGGGCATGGGGCACGCGAACGCCGCGGCATCGATGATGGCGCTGACCTTCTCCGATAAATTCGATCTGCGCCGCACGTACTTCATGATCGCGGGCATTGCCGGTATCGATCCAATACAAGGAACGGTCGGATCGGCGGCGTGGGCGAAATATCTCGTCGACTTCGGAATCCAGTGGGAAGTCGATGCCCGCGAGAAGCCGGATAGCTGGCCGAGCGGTTATCTCGGCATCAATACGAAGAGCCCTGCAGAGAAGCCACCGCTCGACTATAAGACCGAGGTGTTCCAGTTGAACCCGGCACTCGCCGATGCGGCGTATGCGTTATCGAAGAATGCCGTGCTCTCCGACAGCGCCGAAGCCCAGGCTGCGCGCGCGAAGTTCGGCTATGCGCCGGCCAACCAGCCGCCAAAGGTGATCCAGTGCGACACGCTCGCTGGAGACACGTGGTGGTCGGGGAAATATATCGGCGAACGGGCCCGCGACTGGACCAGGCTGCTCACTGACGGCAAAGGCGTCTATTGCACGACGCAGCAGGAGGACAACGCGACGTACGAAGCGTTGAAGCGCGCGGCGAGCGCCCATAAGGTGGATTTGAACCGCGTGGCGGCGGTGCGGACAGGCTCGGACTTTGACCGGCCCTATGAAGGACAGACTGCCTCGGACAATTTGCTGAACTATGCCGCGCAAGGCGGTTTTACGCCGGCTATCGAAAATCTGTATCGGGCGGGTAATCCGCTGGTGCAGGACATTGCCATGCACTGGGGCGAGTGGCGCGAAGGCGTGCCGCAACGCTGATCAGCGTCAATTGTTTCAACGGCGCGGACGCATCATGCGTCGGCGCCGCTCAAGCCGGATAAAAATTCCCGTCGATCCGGGACTGCCCTGTTGTTACAAACCGCCCGTAACAAGTTCGCCCATTCCCGTTTCGGTAATTTTTTTCTGCGAATCGAGCCCGGCTAACTGAAAGGCGGACGACAGAAGCGCCATGCGGGTTTTCCTTGTGGCGCATTCCTAAAATCCTGAGTCCAGTTGTAACAAATCCCGGCTAAACATAAACCTGTTAATTGTGAAATCGTGTCAACCGAGTGAGTGGGGTCTGCGTTTTTTCCTTAATAAAATCAAAAGCCAAGCAATTTATCTGGCAAAAGCAGCGGCGCAAAAACAACGCTAAAAACCGGTCACTTTTTCCTGTTACAAAGTTAAGAAAAAACTACCGATCCGCAGTGTTGTTTTATGGAAATTTATTATTGAGATGAGCTTGATTTCCCGATGCACGCTACTTACAATCCGTTTCACAGTGTTGTTACAAGATGTAACTCGCTGAAACAAGTTTGAATGTAGCCCGACAGAACAAACGTTTGGCTAGGCAAAGAAAGCCGGTAAAAAATTCGGCACGGTGCTCGGGGTTTATATCGAACGCAGGAACATCATGAACGGTCGCGAAACGCTGGACTCGATTCGAGAAATCAACTTGTCGTACATCATGCTTGCGCAGCGCATGCTGCGTGATGACCGTGCTATCGGGATGTTTCGACTCGGGTTGTCAAAAGAACTCGCCGATCTTCTGTCAGGCCTCACGCTGGCACAGGTCGTCAAGCTGGCGTCTTCAGACCAGTTGCTGTGTTTCTTCCGCTTCAATGATCACGCGATGTTGACTGCACTGACGGCGCCCGCGAAGCATGCGGATATTGCGCCGACACACGCAGCCATCTTGCTGGCCGGCCAGCCGGCAGAACAGTTCGTTTAAGCACGAGAGCGCGCCATGCTTAAGAAAAGCCTCACCGAAGATGCACAAGAAGTTTTCCGCGCGATCGCATTGATCGAACTCGGGGCGCGGATGCAGGTGCTCGAAAGTGAACTGACACTGTCGCGTGACCGGATGATCCGGTTGTATCGCGAAGTGAAGGGTGTTTCGCCACCGAAGGGCATGCTGCCTTTCTCGGCGGACTGGTATATGACGTGGCTCGCGAACATCCATGCTTCGCTTTTCTACAACACATATGTGTTCCTGAAGAAAGAAGCAGGCTGCTCGCACCTCGATGCACTGACCAAGGGGTATCGGCTGTATCTCGAACATTGCAGGAATAGCGATGTCGAGGCGGTACTCGATTTGACGCGGGCCTGGACCCTTGTGCGCTTTTTCGATGCAGGCATGCTGCAGTTGACCAAATGCTGCCGCTGCACTGGAAAGTTCATTGCGCACAAACATGATTTGCAAGAAAACGTGGTGTGCGGGGCCTGCCAGCCGCCGTCACGCGCGGGGAAGACCAAAAAAGCGGCGGCCGCCAGACAGGCGAGCGAGCAGACCGCGCTGGTGGAGTTGAGTGTTGTGTCGACCAATGAAGTGCCGGAACCGACGGTACTCGAAAACGCGGCGATGCTACAGCCGCGCACAGAAAGCCTGATTGCACAGGCTGCTTAAGGTAGCGTCGTTGCAGTCCCGAGGACCGTCCTTGACGGTGTGGCTGCCGGCTTGCTGCTGATACATATAAAAAGAATTTTTGGGCTGCCGAGGTTTGGCAGCCCTTTTACTTTTCAGGCGTTCGGTGTGTCATTCGCGTCCTTTGCATCCTTTGGGAAGGGCTTGCTGAGGAACTTCGATCCGGCGAGGCCAAAACGCCAGGGCACATCCATCGCTTTGGTGATGCCAATGCGCGGCCCCGCGATAACCGGACCTTCTTCTTCCGGCATTTCGATGGAAAACGGCGCCTCGAGCAGCGACATGCCATTGTTTCTATGAGTAATGCTGAGCGCCTGCGCCAGGCGGCCCGGTCCCGAACACAGCAATTTCGCCGGCTCCATACCGCGCCGTTGGCGCATTGCATCGAGTCCGGTCAGCGGTTCGACCGCGCGAATCAGCACCCCCGCGCCATGTCCGGCTTCCCGGCAGACAAAGTTCAAGCACCAGTGAATGCCGTAGGACCGGTATATATAAGCGTACGCGGGCGGGCCAAACATCACGGCGTTGCGCGGTGTGGGCCCGGAAAAACTATGCGATGCCGGGTCCTCGCGATCGTAGGCTTCCGTTTCCACGATCCTGCCGCCCACGCCATCGACGCTCAGGATCGCGCCGATCAAACGGCGTGCGACCTGCTCGGACGGCGCATTGAAATCGTCGGGCGTCGCGGCGCGCAAGGTAGTCGATGTCATGAGCGATGAATTGGTCCGAGCGGATTCGACCGTCACATTAACAAGAATCGCGCCGCTTCATTGGTTTTCGCTTTTAGATTTCAACGCATTCACCGAAAAGTCAGCGTCTCGAAGTCAGCCGATGTCCCCGCCGCCTGGCTCGCAAGGTCCCGGATCGCGATGGTCCGCGTGCTCGCCTCGTTCCATGGATTGGTGTACGTCAGCATCATGTTCGCCTTGTCGATACGAATGATCGCGAACGCGTGTCCGTCGCCCTTGGACCAGTCGCCGTTGCGCGCGGGTTTGCCGCCAAAGACCATGGCGTAGCGGCTGCCGGCGCCATTCGCGTGTTGCAATAAGTAGCCGGTGATCTGGTCGGGTGTGCTGTGGACATCGGCGAGACGATCGTGATCGCCCGCATGGCCGGCGAGCAATTCCATGACCTTGTTCGTCGGCAGCGCGCCTTGCTTCGGGTCCTTGTGGAAATACTGGAACATTGCGCCGACCACGGCCGCCGCGCCCGGATCGCCTTTGCCGAATTGATCGAGCTCGCCCGGATTCAACCGGTAAACCGTCGCGGGATCGCCCGGCAGGCTGACGTTGTAGCTGCCATCGGAAGTCAGGGTGACTGCCCGGCGCAAGATGGCCGCGCCGGTTTGCGTATTGGAGAACGCCTTCACCACGGAAATGCCGACGCAATCGCCTTCGCTGCTTTGATTCAAATGTGTGCCGATGGGACTCGTGATCTGGCTTCCCGGCATCGACACACTCCACTTGCCGAACTCGATCACGCTGCCCTTGGCGTCGCGCCGAAGCGCATTGACGCTTGCGCCGGCGTTGAATGTTCCATCGGATAATGACGCGATGATGTTGTGCGCGTCCGTCATGAGGTTGTCCCGCGCGCCGCCGTCACGTTGCATGGCGTCCTGGAAATTCTTCGCAGCCTGGGTGATTTGCGTGCGCCCTGCGTTGCCGATGGAACCGTTACGGCTCTGCTGAAGCGCTTGAACAAGCTGGCGATACGTGCTTTCCATGTCGCCAGACTCCGCATGCGCGATGCCTGCAGCGCCGAAGGTCAGCGCGCACGCCAGGAGTGAAAGTCGCGACAGTGCAGCTCGGGTCATTGTTTCCTCTCAGGGACAGTGGTTCGTTGAGAGGGACAACAGTCTATGCCCGGGCTTTATTCCGTCGGTTCAGCCTTGGCGTCGCGATGATACGCGCGTTGATCGTCGCGGCCGATGACAAGCAGTTCGAAGTGACGACGGATGGCATTCAATGGTTGAGCATCGATAGGCGATCCGTTCACTCAGCCCTGTAATTCCTACAACGAACTCAATGCTTCAGCTCGTTCTTCGTCAGCGCACCTGAACGCGGATCGACGTGGATGTCGTAGAACTGGCCTTGTTTCGTGGCTTCGCCTTCCCAGTGTCCATCGTCGGCTTCGAGGCGCACCGCGTCGTAACCCAGCGCCTTGACCTTCGCGATGGCCGCATCCTTCGATATCCAGTCGGCGCCCGGCTGGTCGTGCGCGAAGGCCGCACTGCTTGTTGCAAACGTGAAAATACATGCGAGTGCAATACCTGCTTTCTTCAACATTGGCTGTCCTTAATGAATCAAATATGATGGCCTGCAAATCTAACATAAGGCTTACGTGCGAGTGTGTGATTCATTGTCGCGACATTCGGCCAGGGCGTTGGCATAGCCATTGCAAGGTTTTCCTCGTCGGACCAACGACGGTCTTTCATAGGAGTCCATCATGCCGGAGAAGAAAACCATCGAGCGTGCGCACGCGGCGAAGCGCGCGGGCAAATCGTCGAGCACGCAGGCCGGTGCGTTCGTGAAGGAGCAAGTCGATCACGTCCGCGAAGGCAAGCATGGCGCGAAGTCCGCGAAGCAGGCGATTGCGATCGGGCTGTCGGAGGCACGCAGATCGGGTGTCGGCGTGAAGGCGCCGAAGAAAGGTACGACATCTGAAGGCGCACGCAAGAAAGCGGCGAAGGATACGCAAGCAGGTCAGCACAAGACGAAACGCAGCGCGAGCACGGAATCGAAGGCGAAACGCTCGGCCACGTCCACGCGCGTGCTCAAGCGCGAAGGCACAAAGGCGGCTTCGCGCACTGCGCTGTCCCGCCAGACGCATGCGA
>NZ_JBSIPA010000404.1:0-6012 GCF_053574605.1 Caballeronia sp. M23-90
TCGGTTTCGCCGTCGCGCACGCGGCGCACGCCGGCTGCGACTTCGCGGTCGCCCAAAATGGCGAAGAACGTTCCCACGGCGAGAGAAAACCTGCTGAGGAACGACGCATTCAAATCACTCATAAACGACTCCTGTTGTGCTCTTCGACGAACGCGCCGGGACTGGCTGCCCGCGGCTGTCCTTTTACGCCGGCGGGGACAAAGGCCCTGGGTCTGGCGGCGTTTTCCGGTTCGGTAATGTGATTGCAAGCTGCGCACCACCGGCAGATTGCCGGGGCGCGTTATGGCCGCGAAACCCGTATTTTGCCCTGAGGCGGGCATCGGCCGTTCGATGAGCGTAATTTGGGCGACCAAGCCGTCGCCCAGTGCCGCAGCTTTCTGGTGTGTTTCCAGCCGCCAATCGCCCGGATTTTAGCGTTGCGACGATTCCGGCAGATCTTCAATGTTCCGCGCCCACGCAAGCGCCGAGCTGCACCAACCTTGCTTTAGCCCGGGGATCCGGGCGCGCTGCGCGATCGCGCCGAGGCGGAGATTGAACTGGGTGGGGTTATCGGCGGCCGAGGCATAGATCGGCGTGCCGCAATCGGCGCAAAAGGCCTGGGCGCGTCGTGAACCGGATTCGGCCGTCTTGATGTAGATCTTCGGCTGGCCGCGCAAGATCCGGAAGTCTTCGGCCGCAGCGGGAACGCTTGCCCGGAAGGGCGCGCCGGAGAGCGTCTGGCAATCGGTGCAATGGCAAACGCCGGCCTTTTGTGGATCGACAATGGCCTCGTAAGCGATTGCACCGCAATGGCAACTACCTTCGACTTTCATCTTTGTCTCCCTGGCTCAAAGGTTTTGATCGCATCGGATTGGGGTCTGTCAGGCGCTTCATAAGGCGGCCTCCGGCCGCCAATGCGTCGGTTCAGGGAAATGATATGCCGAAGTCGAACGCTCGATTGCTTCGAGAGAGGGCGTAATGATCCACGCTAGAATCGTCCGGCGCCGTGGCTGCATGCGCGGCGTTCGTTGCTCATTCATTGCTTAACGACGCATGACTCATCGAACACCCAGGGGAACTGTCCGTGGCGCCAAGCTCTCTTCGCGTATCGACTCCACGTTTCTGGCGAGATGCCAGGCTGCCGTTCATTGAAGCCCGCGCAATCGACGATGGCCGCAAGATCAGCTACGGCAGGCACGCCCACGAGACGTTCTCGATCGGCGCGGTGACGGGTGGCGAGAGTATCTATGAGAGCGGGCGCGTGAGTCAGCGCGTGGGACCGGGCGCGGTCGTGCTGATGAATCCGCACGACGTGCACGCGTGCAACCCGCTCGATGACCGGCCATGGTCTTATCGGATGTTGAATATCGATACGGCATGGCTCACGTCCCTCCAGCATGATCTTGGCTTCAGCCACGGCGAAGGGTTTCGTGCCTTCTCGACCGCGGCGAGCTGGCAGCCCGAGCTCTACGCCGGGCTGAACCGGCTCTACGCGACGCTGATCGACAAGTTTGCTGACCCGCTGCAAAAACACAGCGCTGTAATCGAGTTTATCGACGATGCACACCGTTGGCTGAATCCCGCCCCCGCGCAGGCAAAGGATAAGTCTCACAAGCTCGAACGCGCGGTGCAATACATCCGCGCGCATCGCACGCGCTCGCTTTCGCTCGACGAGATCTGCACGGCGGCGCAACTGTCGGCGTCATATCTGATCCGCGCGTTCAAGTCCCGCTACGGAATGACGCCGCACGCGTATCTGGTCAATTGCCGCGTCGAATTCAGTCGCGCCGAGTTGAAACGCGGCCGGCCGATCGCCGAAGTCGCCGCCGACGCCGGTTTCGCCGACCAGGCGCATCTGCATCGGGTATTCCGGCAGCTTGTCGCGGCGACGCCGGGGCAGTATCGCGGCTGATTGCGAAATTGTTTGCAGGCCGCTAGCTTTTCAAAAGGCAGATTGCGCTGACGGCAAGCAGGACGGCCATTGCGCGGTTGAAAACCCGCACGCGCGCCGGCTCATGCAGATGCGGGCGCAGCAATGTTCCCGCTACGGCCCAGCACGAAAGCGATGCAAAGCAGATGCCGAAGAACAGCGCTGTGAAGCGCCACACCATGAACGTGTCGCCATTTGCCGCATAAGCACCCATTCCCGCTGTCGATGCAAGCCATGCCTTCGGGTTGAGCCATTGCATCGCGGCTCCTGAGGCGGCCGATGCTTTTTCATCGGTTTGATTGGTGGCGAGCCTGCCGTCGTCGCGTGCAAGCTGCCAAGCCATGAACAACAGGTACACGACGCCTGCCCACAGAATGATTTGCATCAGTTGCGGGCAGTGCGCCAGGACCTGATTCAGACCAAGACCAATCAGCAGAAGCAGCACGGTGAAACCAATCGTCGCGCTGGTCACGTGCCGCATTGCAGCGCCGACGCAGCTGCGCACGCCGGTGCTGAGTGCAACGAGATTGACCGGGCCGGGCGTGATCGAGCAGACAAGTGCAAACGCGGACATCGATAAGAACTGGTTCATGGGCTTCGGACAAGTCAGATGTGAACGACATCCCGAAGTTAAGTGGTGAACGAGCGCGTGTATTGAATAAAACTGCCCTTTTGCAGGAGCCGAGGTGGGCAAGGCACACCACGGAACGAAGATTCACTTCTTGTCCCAGATGACCAGATTCTTGTCCTTTGTATCGGCGACGAAGATCGCCAGCAATTTTGCCGGCGCGGAAGCGCTCACATTTTCGCTGACGGTGTGATGAACGCCGGGCGCTTCAGTCCAATGCTCGCCGGCGTTATAGACACGGGACGCGCCATTGCCCAACTGACTGCGAATCTGGCCCTGGAGTACGTAGCCGACAACAAAGGCCTGCCCATGACGGTGTGGAATGGACTTGGCGCCGGGCGGGTAATCGACGACGATCGCGGAGATAGTCTTGCCGGGCACGTTGGGAAGCGCATCTGCGAACGCAGGCGTGATGGTTTCGCGCACGAGGTCCTCATTCTGCGCGACCGCAGCGGCAGGGATGATTGCCATCGACGCCGCCAACGCCGCGGCCGATACAAGTGTATTGATCGTCATTTGGCGACCTCCAGGTTTTTAGGTGAGTTGCGATGCAACAAGGCGAGCCAGTGGCGACTTTCAGTCGGTGCGATATCCTTCGTTAACCTAAATAGTGAAACAGTACGAATTGATGCGGATTTCGTCAGCGGTTCAATGCCGGCGTCACGGAACAAGCACGATTTTCCCCGGCGCATGCTTGCGGCCCTCAAGCATCTCATGAGCTACCCGAGCCTCCGGCAACGGCAGAACTTCACCAACGCGTGTTTTGAGCGCTCCCGTTTCCAGCAACTCGGAAAGCGCGATGAGCGTTGCAGTGTTGACCCTGACCAACATGAAGTTCGCGCTTACTTCAGCCGCCGCTGCCCGCTCGGCATTGGGTTCAGCGACAGCCGATACCACCTTGCCCCCAGGTTTGACAGTTTCAAAGGAACGGTCAAGCGACTCCCCGCCGATCAAGTCAATCACGACATCGACGGAATGCCGGTATTCATCGAATGATTGTTCGCGGGTATCAAACACCTGATCTGCGCCAAGCGACATCACAAGGTCCGCATCCCGGTGCGATGCACTGGCTATAACGAAGGCGCCTGCACGGCGGGCCAGTTGAACGGCAAACGCGCCGACGTTGCCGGCTCCGCCCAATACGAGAACCCGGTCGCCTTCCTTCAGTTGTGCCTGTTCGAAAAGCATCTGCCACGCCGTGACTGCTATGACGGGCACGGACGCCGCTTCCTCGAAGCTCAGCGTGGAAGGTTTGCGCGCGATCATGCCCGCATCCGCAAGCGCGTATTCGCCATACGCGCCCGTGAATCTTGGATTGGTCACGCCGAAGACATCGTCTCCTGCCGATAATCCGCTTACCCCTTCTCCTGTGGTCACGACGGTTCCGGCAATGTCCGAACCCAATGTCAGAGGAAGCGGTTGGGGCAAGACGCTGTTGCCCGAGCGGATCCACGCATCCCATGGTCCGACTCCGGCAGCCGCGACACGCAGCAGAACCTGACCTGCCGCAGGGCGCTCGAGCGGGACGTTCCGGTATTGCATTGAACTGATACCGCCGAAACTATCGATCTGGACAGCCTTGAACGCTGCGGGCAATGCCGATGTCAACGGATCCATGATTCAAAGCTCCAGGCAGAGGGTTCGAAAATCGCGGGAAAGTTGTGCGTTTTAGCCGGTTACGTTCTCGGAATTAGTATAGGTCGCATACTGGAGGCCGAATCGGCATCCTTGCGCCGAGAATCGGTTTGATTAGAGCCGCCTATGACGCGCCTTGGCTGCGAACGCCATCCAGCACGCCAAGGCCCGGGAATTGCTGCGTTCAAAAGCTCGGGTGGCAGTATCGATCAGCCGGTGTGGTTCCACCGTCGGCTCCCGGCGATCGCCCCCGGCCCTGCCAAGCCCCGAGCCGCCCGACATCGGTTCTTGAACGTGACGGCCGGCAGACATCACCCCACGACGTAATCCCTAACTTGAGGGAACAAGCATGCACTTCGTCATCAACGGCAACGAGCTAGAGCTGGAGTTCGACCCGAGGACATCGCTCCTCGATTTGCTGCGTGAGCAGCGTCACCTGTTCGGCGCAAAAAAGGGTTGCAATCAGGGCGCATGTGGCGCGTGCACCGTGCTCGTCAACGGGACACGCATCAACAGTTGCCTCGCGTTGGCGGTGCAGTATTCAGATTGCGAAATCACCACGATTGAAGGACTGGGCGAACCGGGCAAGCTTCACCCGCTGCAGGCCGCCTTCGTCGAACACGATGGTTTCCAGTGTGGCTACTGTACCCCCGGGCAGATCTGCTCGGCGATCGGCATGGTCGAGGAATTGAAGCGCGGCGTGCCAAGCTATGTCAGCGACGACGTGGCTGCGGAGGGCTTCGCACTCACCGACACCGAGCTGCGTGAACGAATGAGTGGCAACCTGTGCCGCTGCGGCGCCTATAACGGCATCGTCGATGCAATCCAGGAAACGTTCGGTTCCGACAAGGCCGAGCCCGGCACGCGCGAGGCCGCCTGATGAATCCCTTTACCTATGAACGTGCTTCGGACCCGCAAGCGGCGCTGGCGCTAGGCGCTCAATCGGGCGCCAAATACCTGGGCGGAGGAACCAATCTCGTTGACCTGATGCGCGAGACCATCGAGCATCCGGCGGTACTGGTCGACATAACCGGACTCTCGTGTGCAATAGAAGCTGTCGGCGATGGCGGCCTGCGGATCGGCGCCGGGGTCAGGAATACGGCAGCGGCGGCTGACCGGCTCGTGCGCGAGCGTTATCCGCTGTTGTCCGAGGCCATCCTGGCAGGTGCTTCGGCCCAGATCCGCAACATGGCCACAGTCGGCGGCAACCTCCTGCAGCGCACTCGCTGCGGCTACTTCTATGACGACGCGGCGCACTGCAATAAACGCTCGCCCGGAACGGGCTGCGACGCCATGGAGGGCTTCAACCGCATGCACGCCATCCTTGGCGCCTCCGATGCCTGCGTCGCCACCTATCCCTCGGACATGGCCGTGGCGCTGGCTGCACTGGATGCGGTAGTAACCGTCGAAGGTCCCGGCGGCGCACGCGACATTCCGCTGGTCGACTTCCACGTACTGCCCGGTGATACGCCACAGATCGAAACGGTGCTGGAGCCCGGCGAGTTGATCACCGCCGTGACCCTGCCGCCCGCTTTGCCGGGGCGTTCCAGCTACCGGAAGGTGCGTGATCGCGCGTCTTATGCCTTTGCGCTCGTCTCGGTAGCTGCGGTCCTGGAAGTGCAGGACGGCGTTGTGAAGGAAGTGCGTATCGCGCTGGGTGGCGTTGCGCACAAACCGTGGCGCGCGAATGCAGCCGAGGCGGCCCTAAAGGGCCAGGGCGTGTTCCAGCACGTCAATGGTGTGACGAAAGTAGTTTCCGGGTACGCGGGCGGTCAGGCAAGTACTGCGCAGTATGAGACCGTAAGCGGCGGCCAGACCGGTCATGCTGAGTCGGTGCAGA
>NZ_JBSIPA010000405.1:0-6004 GCF_053574605.1 Caballeronia sp. M23-90
TCCACGCGAGCGCCGGCGGTTCCTGCTGCCTATCGCGACACGCTTGCGCAACGGTTTGCAAGCGGCGGCGGACACGTCGAGGGTGCGGGCGAGCCGATCGTGCGCACGACTGTTCCTGCTGCATTCTCGCGCCCAATCAACCGGAACGCCCCCGCAGCGCCTGAGGGGTATCGTCTTGTGAGCCGGACGGCAAGTCGCCCGGTTACGTCACAAGGCGCGCCGACTCGAAACGTGGGACAAAATGTGCCGCGAGAGGAAGGGCGCAATCCACAGGCTGCGCAGCCGGCACAGCCGCATCCGCCGTTGGCAGCGCAAGGGGGCGCCCCGAGGCCTTTCGTCAATAACGCCGCTCATGATCCCGCGGACCATGCGCCGAGGCCCGAACAGCAGAACGAGGCGCAAGGGGCGCGGCAAGCACAGCCGCAAGCGCAATCTCAATCTCAACCGCATGCGCTGAATGAGCCGGCACCGCATGCGCTTAAAGGACCACAATCGGAACCGCGGCCCGAACCGCGTCCAGAGGCAAGACCCGAGCACGAAGCGCCGCATGCCACGCCACCTGTACAACACGCGGAGTCACATCCGCAGCCGGCGCGGCCACCCGAGCATGAGCAACACCAGGAGCATCAAGAGCACCAGGAGCATCACGACGAACACGCAAAGTGAGAAGAGGGCGGCCATCCCGCCGCCCGTACAATGCAATTTACCGCTTGAGCTTCAGATAAGCGCGGCTCAGGAGAGGCCGGCTATGCACCCATAATCTCGATGCAAGCCACGGCGCCGGCTTGTCACGCACTTCGAGCCTGTATATGGAGTGCTCGCCGGCGCGCTCGTTGCTGACGTTCGGCGCCATCTCGCACGTGTAGAAATGGCGGAAGCCGGCTTCGCGAGCAACACGCAGGTAGTCATCGTCGAAGAA
Source organism: Caballeronia sp. M23-90 (assembly GCF_053574605.1). NCBI lineage: Bacteria > Pseudomonadati > Pseudomonadota > Betaproteobacteria > Burkholderiales > Burkholderiaceae > Caballeronia > Caballeronia sp. M23-90. Next base: position 920 of record NZ_JBSIPA010000405.1, read on the forward strand.
ACCTTGCGGCCAGCACAAGTGATCCGACACTTCGCCCATGCGGGCGCTGAACGCTTCGCGAGCATCGATCAGATCACGCTCGAGGCCGGCGCATTTCTCTGCGCGATTCGCGGCCACTTTGTCCCAGCGCAGATGGCTATGCGTATGGCTGTGGAATTCGAAGGTGCCTGCACGACGCATCGCATCTATCTCGGACCATCGCAAGATCGTGCGATCGGGTTCTCCGCCTTGTATTGCGAGATCCCCTTCACGATGCCCCAGCAACTCGGGCAGCGCACCACCGGTCTGCGCGTTCGGGCGCGGCGCGCCTTCGCCGGGCCAGCTTGTCACGAGAAAGCACAGGGCAGTGAAGCCGTGCTTCTCGAGGACTGGGTGCGCGTGGACCCAGTTGTCGAGATATCCGTCGTCGAAAGTCAGAACCACGGATTTCGGCGGCAGCGGCTCGCCTGCGAGGAACGCGCTCAGTTGCGCCGCGCCCGCTGTCCTGTAGCCCGCTTCTGCGAGGTATGCCATTTGCGCTGCAAAATGAGCAGGCGAAACCGTGATCATTCCAGGCGACGTGCTGACATGGTGATACATCAGCACCGGCACCGCTCGCGCCCGCTGCGTCACGCGTTGGACCGGCGTTCGCGGATGCCGCGCCGGTAGAAGTCGATGGTTTCGTCGGCCATGCCGTCCACCGTGAAGCTGGCATCCGTCAGAAGGCGGCCGGCCACCCCGAGTTGCACACGCAGCCGGGGGTTATCGATCAGCCGCGCCATGGCCGCGCGCAACGCGGGAATATCGTGCGGTGGCACGAGCAGGCCATTGATGCCATGCGTGATCAGTTCGGGCACGCCATCCACGTCGGTTCCGATCACCGGCAAGCCCGCAGCCATGGCCTCTATATAGGATTGCCCCAGCGCTTCCTGATGCGTCGGCAGCACGAAGAAATCGCAGCCTCGCAGCACGTTCGGAATGTCCGTGCGAAAGCCCAGAAGATGGATACGATCAGAAAGGCCCATACCATCGACGATATTCTTTATCTTTTCAAACCACGGGCCATCGCCGGCCATCACGACATGCAGATTGGGACGCTCCGCGAGCATCGGCTGGACTGCGTCGATCAGGTCCTCATGGCCTTTTTTGTCGCGCACGATCGCGACCATGCCCGCGATGACTGCGTCGCCGTCGAGCCCGAGTTCCGTGCGCAACGTTGAATGTAAAAGCGGCTCGGGTTTCACAATACCGTCATAGATCGTTTCTACACGACCCTTCGATACCCCGGCGGAGATCAGGTACTCGCGTACATGCCGGCTCACCGCGATCACGCGATGCGGAATCCACGTGTAGGTCGCAAGCGAACTGATAGGCAACGCGAGGTGGCGCGTACGTACGACCAGCGGCGTACTCGCCAGGCGGCCGGCGGTTCCGGCCACGATGCTGTCATGCCCGCTATGCGTGTTGAGCACATCGAATCTGCGGCGCGAGAGCAATGACTTGATCGTCAGCATCGACTTCACGTCGGCGCCGCCCTTCATGCGGGCGTGATGAACAATAAAGCCTTCCTCTTTCGCGCGCACGCCAAGGCGAGCTTCTTTGGGGCAGACCACCTCGACCGTGTGTCCGCGTGTGCGCAATATGATCATTTCCTTGAGCGTCCGATGTTCCTGACCGCCCCATCCGGTGGATGATTCGCTGTGTAGTACGCGCAATGACTTCATGGTCCGCTTTCCCGCTTTGGGCGACATGTAACTGGATCGTATCTGTCCGTAATATATCGTAATAATCGAGAAGATTAGCGGTTAATGAAGAAAAAATCCTGGGTTTCATCACCTGAGGAAAAATCTGCCGGGAGTTCAGGCTATCAAAGGCGCAAATCCCCAAACGTCAGGCTGGATGGGCCTTGTGGGGCGGGGGATAGACAGAGAATTAGCAAACGTTTGCAGAAAAAGAATTGGCGATCTCAAATCTTCTTGCGGCGGTCACGAATATAAATTTCGAGCTTTGAACGTACTGGAAAATCGTGGTTCGTTTGGACTAGAAACTAAAATTGCGCAATGCCGAGCGCTGACGGGCGGCTATCGTACGAACCGTGTTCACATATGTTTTGAGTATGGAAGGGTGGTATCGAATATATTTTACATCCGGGCCGGGGGTTTATATCCTATCGCCGGCCTGCGGTTTGCCGGGCGCCGTCATGCATCGTCCAGGCAGCGAAAATCAATTCTTGTTCAACCCCGAAGGAGGGGTCAATGCTTCAACCCCGGTATGCACGCATTTGCCTGACAACGATTTGCTGTCTTCTTGGAACTCACGCATTGGCTCGCGACATTCCTCATCACGCTCAAACGATAAGCTCCGAGGCCGACGAACCGCTTCAGTCCGGTGGCGGTACGGTAAGCGATCTGCCGTTGGAGGGCAGTAACTTCCAACGAGTCTTGTATTTACCCCCGGCGCGCGATGCCAAAGGCCTGATGATCATGTTTCCCGGAGGCACGGGCGAACTGGATATCGACAAGCATGGACGCATCAAGAACGCAAAGAACTTCGTGGTGCGGTCGAGCGACCTTTGGCGCGAGCGCGGGTATGGCGTATTGCTGGTCGATGCACTCGATCATCGATCGTTGCGAGGCCAGCGCAGCACTGCAGCGTATGCCGGGGTTATCGCAAGGATAGTTGCTTTCGCGCGCGAGACGACCCGCGCGCCGCTGTGGGTGCTGGGCACGAGTCAAGGGTCTATCGCTGCGATGAATGCAGCATCGCACGCGGGACAAAACGGGATCGCGGGTTTGATCCTGACCGAGTCGGTGTCCATTCTTGGTGGTTCGCACGAGACCGTCTTCGATTCACACCCCGAGAACGTTCGTGTTCCTTCGCTGGTCGTTGCGAACCGCGATGACCAATGCAAGGTCGCGCCGCCATCTATGGCGAACGCGATCGCGCAAGCCATTCACAACGCACGGGTTACCGTGTTGAACGTGAGCGGTGGCGTTCAGCATTCGCAGGACAACTGCGGCTCTTTGACGCCGCATGGCTACTACGGTATAGAGGACAAGGTCGTAGACGGCATTGTCGACTGGATGCAAAAGACGCGACCTTAGTGTTCGCTCAAACCGCTACGTAAGGCATCGTGTGCCGGTTGAATTAAGATTGATGCCTCCATGAAAACGGCTGGAAGACGATGACCACAGACGCTCTTGATACCAACCGGCCCACGTTGACAGGTCATTTCATCGAACTTCGTCCGCTTGAGGCAACGCACCTGGACGCGCTTCTCGAAGCCTCCGCGGATGGCGAGCTGTGGAACATGAAGGTGACGGTCGTCCCCGGACCGGACACAGTGGATGGGTACATTGCCACTGCGTTGGCCGAGCGCGAGACAGGGGCGGTCATGCCATTCGTCATTGTCAGGCGCGAGAGCGGCGAGGTACTTGGCAGTACCCGCTTCTGGAAGATCGATCGCATCAACAGGAAACTCGAGATAGGGCATACATGGTTGCGTGCATCTGCCCAGCGCACAGGTGTCAATACTGAAGCAAAATATTTGCTGCTCGCTCATGCATTCAATGTCATGAGCGCAGTGCGTGTCCAGTTCACAACCGACGAACTCAATGAAACATCGCGAGCAGCCATTTTGCGAATCGGCGCCAAGCAGGAAGGCATTGTTCGGCACGAACGCATCATGCCGGATGGCCGCAAACGCAATTCGGTGCGCTTCAGCATCATCGATACCGAATGGCCGGCGGTCAAAGAGTCCCTGGAGCAAATGATGGTGCGATAGACAATCGGCGCATTTTCAGCGCCGTTGGACTTGCTTTTAAATGGCCCGTTTTTGCGACTGCTTTCGCGCAAACGGGCCATTTTGTTACCTCTCCGTCTATTGATCGGGTTCGCAAAAAACATTCAATTAATCATACGAAATACCGTGATCAGTAGTATTTACTTTAAATATTAACAAAAAGTAACTTCATACTATAGGGAAGCCTTGAATACTGAAAGCTTCGTGGATTTTGTTTCACCTGAGGATGAAATTCTCACTGCTTGCGATTTTGGGGAGAGACGCAGTGCATCAATCGGTCACTGAGGAACTATTACTTATTTCAAAGTCTTTCCACCACGTTACACGGATGAAACGTTTTTTTGCGAATATAATTCGTCTGCCTCGACCACCCCGTAAGTAATACCTGTACAGAACTGCAGCGCGGTTGAACATGGCAGGAATTACGTGTTTGGAGGTACGAGCGAAATCCGGTAATGCGGGTGTGAGGCCTCCCGCGTGGAGTATCGGATGACGCGTTAATGTGCTGGATGTTGCAGCCCAAGCGATTAGTTCTGTCGCTTGATCGTTGGGAATAATTCAGCGTTGGCTGAATAGTAAGGGCTTCTAAATTTGTTGATAGGGTAGGCGGAGTTCGACTTTGGTTTGGCGTGAATCAAGCGGCTAAGAAGTGGTTCGTCCGGTTCTTGCTGCTCCACGCAGCGCATCCGGCCATGGCTGCAAGCAACACACCGCTAGATGCACGCGAGCTCTGGAATTATTTAGGATCGCATAGGAATAATGCATTTTCGATGCCACTTTGAGGGCAGGCCTGAACACGCCGGTTTAATGGCAAAACGCAAGAAAGCTTCAGATTTATCAGCAACGGACGCGATCACCGCGTTTTCAGCTTTACCTCTTTCAGTACCTCAACAACGCATACGCTGGACGGCTTCGATCGATCTTGCTGACTCCCCGGGGAAACCTGCTTTTAGCGATACATACGGACTATGATGAAATACTTAAGACTACTTCCGGTTGCAGCCGCGACAATGCTGGCGACATTTGGTGTGCAGAACGCGCAAGCGCAATCAAGCATCACGGTTTCCGGCACGCAATACAAGTTGTGTGGACAGGAGAATGACAACTGCACGTTCTCGGGAACCGGATCGGTCGTGTTTGGCGCGGTTCCGCCCAACGCGCCGTCGAGCATGCTGACAAGCCCGCGTACCTTCAGCAATGGAGTGGGATGCTATGTCGGCGCGGTTTCGCAGTCCGATCCCGCCTACGGTTATGGCAAGTCGTGCTGGGTCAGCCTGGCAGCGGCGAGCACGCCTCCCGCCACC
>NZ_JBSIPA010000406.1:0-5996 GCF_053574605.1 Caballeronia sp. M23-90
TGCGATCGCAATCATGATCGCGTTATTGCGCATCGATTGAATCCTGCTCATAAGTTTCCCCTTAACGCGCGACGACCGAGCGCGCGCGCGTGCCGGTATCGAACGCACCGCAGACGGTCGACTCGCTGCTTCATGCTCAATTGCCACTGACACAAACGCTCGGCAGCCAGGCGTTCGGTCAATCTGGCGCGACGGCAGCGATCCAGCCGCAACTCGTCGCGCGTTAAGGGGAAACTTATGAGCAGGATTCAATCGATGCGCAATAACGCGATCATGATTGCGATCGCAATTGGCGTGTTGCCGTTTGCGTCACCCGTTCTGGCACAGACGCAAGTTCAAACGCCTTTGACCGCGCAAGCGCAAGCACAGCCGCAATCGCAGGCACAACCGCAGTACGAGACTGTTGTGCGGCCACCCGTCATGGAGCAGCCAGTCGAGGCGCCTGTGACGCGCATAGGCGATTCAACTGTCGCGTGGCTCGCAATGCAGCGTGAGGGCCGCCTTGCGGCGCCCGCACAGCCCATGCTCGGCGTCGAGGCCGATGCCGCGTTTCGCCGATACCTCAAGTCATTCGATCATCCGATTCCGGCGCAACTGAATTCGTCGGTGGGCGAGGTGGGTGCTGGATCGGGTGGCGGGGCACAGAACTGACATGCGCCGCTCATCGATAACAACCGGACCCGTATCCCGCCGCCGTCAGCGCGGGATTGCGAGCGTGATCGCCTCGATCTGGCTGGTCGCAGCGGTCATCTTGCTGGGCGTTATCGATATTGGCAACGTGTTCTATCAACGACGCCTGTTGCAGGGCGTGGCGGATCTTGCGGCTAGCGCAGGCGTGCAGGTTATCGATGACGCCTGTTCGAGGGCTCCGGCAACCGCTGCGGGAAGCGCCGGTGCAAACGGCTTCACGGCCTCGGGAACAAGCAACACGATCACGACGACATGCGGCCGTTGGGACCCGACGCTCTATGCCGGACCGACCTACTTCGCTGCGGCCGGTACGCCCGCGAACGCGGTACAGGTCACAGTGGCGAAGCAAGTGCCGTACTTCTTCGCCGGACCGGGACGCATGGTCACGGCGACAGCGACCGCGCAGGCCATCAACGTGGGCGCGTTCAGTATTGGCACGACTACGGCAAGCGTCGATCCAACAGTCATCACCGGCTTGTTGAACTCCATGCTGGGGACGAATATCAACTCGTTGCAGATATCGGCGGCGGGCTATGCGGGGCTTGCGCAATCGCGGATCGAAATCGGCGACCTGGTAACGGCGGCGGGCGTCGGCACCGTGAATCAGTTGCTCGCACTGAATCTCACCGAAGCCCAGATCGCCAAGTTGACGCTCACCGCATTGCAGAACACCCATGTACTGAACGCGAATTTGTCCGCGGCGGTGGGCGCGTTGCAGACCATTGTCAACGCGAACATCCAGGGTTCGGGGACGTTGGCGATAGGCGCGGCAAACGGCTCGGCGGGGCTGCTGCAAATCGGTCTAGCCGATACACAATCCGCCTTGCACGCCACCATCAGTCCGTTCGATGCGTTGATGGTCACCGCCGAGGTTGCGCAAGCGGGGAAGGCGGCTATCAACGTGGGAACCGCGCTCAACCTGGGCGTGGCGACTGCGTCGCTGCAGGTCCAGATCATCCAGCCGCCGGTGCTGGCGGTCGGCGAGGCCGGCAAGACGCCGGGTGGAGCGTGGCGAACGGTGGCCAGTTCAGCACAATTGCAGGCGGCCATAAAGGTCTCCTTGGGTCAGGTGCCGGCGCTTGCCGCCCTCGGACTGGGTTCACCGGTCCTCAATTTGCCTGTGAACATTGCCGTGGCGCCGGGACAAGCCTGGCTGGTTTCAACTCAATGTGCCTCGACGCAGGCGGCAAGCAATTCGGTGGTCGGTGTTCAGACTGGTATCGCGCAGGTTTGCGTGGGGGATTCGATCACCAATCCATTCGCAGCGACACCGTTTAGTTGTTCGCCCGCGACGTTGATCAACGTGCCTAATGTATTGACCATCACGACTGCTGCGGGTCTTCCGGCGACAGTGCCGGCATCGAGTGCTGTGAACATGACGTTCGACGGTATTTCCGGAAATGCTGATGACTATCAGACGACCAATTCGAACCAGGTAGGGGGCGTGTTATACAACGCAACGCTCGGCCTGGCGACACAGCTTTCCAGCCCGACCGGTTTGACGCTTAAAGTGTTCGGCGCTCAGACTCTCCTGGGCTCGGTACTTGGACAGCTTGTTGTCGGCCCGGTGTTGGCCATTCTGTTGCCCTTGCTGAAGCCCGTTTTCAACGCGCTGGATTCCATCCTCACGCCGATACTGCAACTACTCGGCGCACAGATCGGCGTCAGCACCGTTCACGGCTTGCCGCCTGTATGCGGGCAATCGCAACTGCAGTACTGAAGCTTCGCTTCATCGACGCCGATAACCTTATCAAGTACCACACGCATCAAAGCCATGAGATTCGATCAATGAGACCAGCGACAAAAATCGACGACCTCGATATCTATGTGTGGGAAGGCAAGGCGGATATCGTCGAGCAGGTGGTGCGCTGCATGTCGAGTTTCGAAGTCGATGTGATTCGCGCCGACGGCATGTCGATCGCCTCGAGCCAGACGTCGGAGCGCCAGGCGATTGCCATTGTGAGTGTCAGCGTGATCGATACAGGCGCGTTCGCGTTGCGCGACTGGGAAGCACATCGCGGCATGCCGGTCGTCTGGGTAGGCGCCGCCCCGCGCGAACGCGATGCCGCGGTTTTCCCCACCGACTACTCGCATATCCTGCCGCTCGACTTTACCGGCGCCGAGTTGCGCCGCATGGTGGCGAAGCTTGCTCAACAGCTTCGCGCGCATGGCGAAGAGGTTCAGGAATCGAGCGCGTTGATAGCAAACGCCGAGTGCATGCAGACCTTGCTGCGCGAGGTGGAAACCTTCGCCGATTGCGATACCAGCGTCCTTGTGCACGGCGAAACCGGCGTGGGCAAGGAGCGCATTGCGCAGATGCTGCACGAGCGCCACTCGCGTTATTCAGAGGGACCGTTCGTGCCGGTGAACTGCGGTGCGATTCCCGATGGTCTCTTTGAATCCCTTTTCTTCGGTCACGCAAAAGGATCGTTCACTGGCGCCGTGATCGCCCACAAGGGCTACTTCGAACAGGCCGATGGCGGTACGCTGTTCCTCGATGAAATCGGCGACATGCCGCTTTATCAGCAGGTCAAATTGCTGCGCGTTCTGGAAGACAGCGCGGTGACGCGCATTGGTTCGGCTACGCCCGCGAAGGTGGATTTCCGGCTGGTCGCGGCGAGCCACAAAAGCTTGCCGCAGCTCGTGAAGGACGGTGAGTTTCGCGCGGACCTTTATTATCGGCTGGCGGTGATCGAGTTGAAGATTCCGTCGCTCGAGGAACGCGGCGCAGTCGACAAGATCGCGTTGTTCAAGTCGTTCATTGCACAGGTGGTGGGACAAGAAAAACTCGCGACGTTGCCCGAGCTTCCCTACTGGCTCGCTGATGCAGTCGCCGACAGTTATTTTCCCGGCAATGTCCGCGAGTTGCGCAATCTCGCTGAGCGTATCGGCGTGACGGTGCGTCAGTTGGGATCGTGGGATACGGCGCGCCTGCAGCGGCTGCTGGCACTCGCCCGGACCTCGCAGCCGTTGCCGCCGGACCTCAACGCGGAAGTGGTCGTGGACCGCAGCAAGTGGGACATGAACGAGCGCAATCGCGTGCTTGCCGCGCTCGATGCCAACGGCTGGCGCCGGCAGGACACGGCAAGTCATCTTGGTATCAGCCGCAAGGTCCTGTGGGAGAAGATGCGCAAGTTCCAGATCTTCGACGAAGAGCCTGAAACGCGCGCCGTCGACTGATTCACGACTTCAACCCAATGCCGCGGTCAACGTCGCGAAGGTGCGTTCATCGGTGCGTTCGAAGTGCAGCGGCGTGACCGACACGCGTCCCGATGCAACCACTGCCGTCTCGCTGTCGGGCGTATTTTCACGCGGGCCGCGCTGGAATCGCAGCCAGTGATATTGCAGTCCGCGCGGATCGGTTTGCGGCAATACATCGATACCCTCCACCAGTCCCACGCCTTGACGCGTAGGCGTGAGCGGACCCGCTGAAGCGGCATCGACATCGGGAAAATTCACGTTGAGGCAAGTGGGTGCATCGTGTGCGATGGCAGCCAGTTGACTGATCACGCCGGGCGCGAGCGCACGCGATGTATCCCAGCGCACGTTCTCGCGATCGCTGAATGTCTGGCTCAGCGCGATCGACGGCAAACCGAGCAGCAAGCCCGTCATGGCCGCGCCAACCGTGCCGGAGAACATGGTTTCCGCACCGAGATTGCCACCGCGGTTGATGCCGGACAGCACGAGCGTAGGCCGCGCATCCCGCATCAGGTGTCGCACGCCCATCACGACGCAATCGCCCGGCGTGCCGAGTACGCCAAAGCGGCGAGGGCCGTGCTGGCTTACACGCAAAGGCGAATGCAGGCTGATGGAATGCGAGGTGCCGCTTTGATCGTGCTCGGGCGCGACGACCCACACTTCATCGGCGATTTCCGCTGCGACGGCTTCGAGCACGGCGAGGCCGGGTGCATCGATACCATCGTCGTTGGTCAGCAGGACGCGTTGAATCCGCTGTTGTAATGTAGACGATGAAGCGGCAGGCATTGCAGATCTCCTTGTCGATTGACGGATGTACGAGTCAATCGATTATTCCAGAGATCGCGTTGTCGGGTAGCGGGGTGCGTTACTTGATGCCGAGCCCGCGCAGGACGGCGTTGCCGTCGGCGGTCAGGCGAAACTTGGCTTCGCCCGGTTCCGGCGTCACCATTTCCACGTAGCCGTATTCGCTGAGCGAGGCGACATCGGGCGTGGCTGCACGCACATCGATGGGCGCGTGCAGCAGCAACAGCAGCGTGGCGATTTCGTGATGGCTCAACAATCTCTTGATGGCTCGCACTGGAGCCGATGCGTCGCGGAGGTTCATGACGAACTCCTTTCGTTGATGCTTTACGCGTAGTGCTTTGCGGGCGATTTGACTGCAACAGTCATGATGCAAGTGGGGCGAGGGTATCGACGAAGTCTTAGGCGAAACTTAAAACCGAAATAAAGCATGTGACGAATGCTTACCGCCTGAGACGGTGCACGCCTAGAAGTGATAGTCCGGGTTCTTCGGATTGAAGGTGTCCTCGTCGAAAACCTTCGGCGCGATGTTCTGGAAAACGATGCTTTCGAAGACATTGCCATCGTTATCGAAGGATTCGGCGGTGCGGAAATACGGCCTTCTCAGGTCGAGTCCGAGCACCTCTTTTTTCGCATAGAACTGTGGCTGACCCGATGGCGTTTCGTAAGTGAATGCCACCACGCGCGCGCCGTCGATGGTCTTCACCTCGATGTTGTTCGCTCGGGTCACGCCCGCTTCGGCGAACTTCTTGCCTTCTGCCAGGAACTGCTGCGTGATGAATTCGGTGCCGAGGTCGCGAATGGAATGACGCGATTGCGAGCGCGCGAGCGATCCGTCAAGTGCGGTCCAGAGCGTCATGACGTTGAGAATGCCGCCGAGGTGGCCGAGCATTTCGTCGGGGCGCGTGGTTTCGTCGTAGAGGATTTCCTGGCCCGCGTGGTCGCCGTCGGGCAGCCATTTGGCGTAGACGCGCATGGGGTCGCGCGTGACACGCACGAGCATGTGATCGGGTTGGTCGGGCCATCTTCCCTCGATGCGCTCGCGCCGCAGCATGGTGAACTCATACGACGGGTACCCGTTCGGACCTTCCTTCAGATAACGCGGCAACGCAAGCGGATCGAGCGATTGAAACAAAGACACCAGCGCCGTGTCGCTCATTTTCGCGAGCATGCCGGATAGCTGCGTCAGCTTCCAGAACTCGTCGTTCAGACGATCGATGTCCTCGCCCGAATCGCGCAAGCCGTTGAACAACGGTTTTTTCAGCGAAAAAATAAAGGTTGCGGTTTCCTCGGGGGAAAAACCTTGA
>NZ_JBSIPA010000407.1:0-5982 GCF_053574605.1 Caballeronia sp. M23-90
GATCGTCACGAAGCTTGGCGCCGTTCGCGGCGCGGACGGTTCATGGAACGCGGCCCTCGAGCCGGAAGATCTGAAACGCGGCGTTCACGACAATCTTCGAAACCTCGGCCTCGATGCACTCGAGATCATTCGCGAGGCGCTCCATCCGTATGCGGACGGCCTCGTGATCGTCACGAAGCTTGGCGCCGTTCGCGGCGCGGACGGTTCATGGAACGCGGCCCTCGAGCCGGAAGATCTGAAACGCGGCGTTCACGACAATCTTCGAAACCTCGGCCTCGATGCACTCGAGATCGTGAACATACGCAACATGGGCGACATCCACGCGCCGGCCGAGGGATCGATTGCGAAGCAGGTCGAGACGCTCGCCGAGCTTCAGCGCCAGGGGCTCGTGCGCCACATTGGTCTGAGCAACGTGACGCCGACGCAGATCAAGCAAGCGCAAGGGATTGCCGAGATTGTCTGCGTGCAGAACCATTACAACCTGATCCAGCGCAGCGACGACGCACTCGTCGATGACCTCGCAGCCCAGGGCATTGCGTACGTACCCTTCTTTCCGCTGGGCGGCTTCACACCGATCCAGTCATCGGCGCTTTCGACGATTGCGCAGGGCCTGGAAGCGACGCCCATGCAAGTCGCGCTTGCGTGGCTCTTGCATCGCGCGCCGAATATCTTGCTGATTCCGGGGACGTCGTCGGTCACGCATCTGCGCGAAAACCTGCAGGCATCGCAATTGAAGCTGCCGGACGATGTGCTCGCCGAACTCGACTCGCTCGGTGGGGCTCAGTCGGCGCATTAAAGGCGTTTGGCCGGCCGGCCCGCCGAATGACCGACAAAAAAAAGGCGCCTGAACAAAGGCGCCTTTTGTCTTGATCATCACTTCTGTCTGCTCTAGTTCGAAAACGTGCGCACTCCCCGACCGCGCCACGATATCCGAATCATGGCAATCACGGTGACAAGCTGAGCAACGGTGTCCTTGCAATGCATATCGGCGTGATCGGCGCATTCTTTAGCGATAGTTTTTCTATTGCCTTGAATAACTTATCGTAGATGGTCGGTCACTCAGAAAAACCGGATACTCCTGCCTCACAGCTTGACCCACCCAAACCCGCCAAGGATCAGGGACATGACATTGAGAGCAGGACGTCTGTTTTTTGCAGCAATCGTTTTCTCGTGCACGGTTTCGAGCGTCGTTCAAGGCGCCGATAACACCATCCAGAGCGAAGTGGACGGCGTCATCCAACCGCTGATGAAGCAATACGCAATCGCCGGCGTCGCGGTCGGGGTCATCGCCGACGGCAAGCCTCATGTATTCAACTATGGTCTTGCGTCGGTGCGGCCCAGGAGACTGGTGACGGGCAACACCTTGTTCGAGCTTGGATCGGTCAGCAAGACATTCACCGCGACGCTTGCCGCCAAGGCACAAATCGACGGTGACCTGTCCTTGTCCGACCGCACGAGCAAGTATCTCCCGTCCTTGCAGAACACCCCGTTCGGCGATGTGACCCTGCTCAATCTCGGCACGCACACGCCCGGCGGCCTTCCGCTGCAAGTGCCCGACAACGTCAACAGCATCGACGAACTGATGCAGTACTTCAGGCAGTGGAAACCTGCGTACGCGGCGGGGACGTATCGGACGTACACGAATCCAGGCATTGGAACGCTCGGCCTCATCACCGCGAAAAGCCTGGGTCAGGATTTCGATACGCTCATGACGCAGGGCCTGTTTCCCGCGCTGGGTCTGCAGCACAGTTACATCAACGTGCCCGCAGCAAGAATGAAGGACTACGCGCAGGGCTACACCAAGGATGACGCGCCCATCAGGATGAAGCCGGGTGTGCTCTCGTCCGAGGCTTACGGCATCAAGACCACCGCTGCCGACATGCTGCACTTCCTCCAGGCGAACATGAACCTGGTCAAACTCGACCCGAAGCTTCAGCGCGCAATAACCGATACCCACACTGGCTATTTCGATGCAGGACCAATGACGCAAGACCTGATCTGGGAGCAATATCCCTATCCGGTCGCGCTTGAAAATCTGCTGGAAGGCAACGCGCCTGCGATGATCATGAACGCGACGCCGGTCACCCAGCTCAAACCGCCGCAACCGCCGCGCGACGATGTCTGGATCAACAAGACCGGCTCGACCAACGGCTTTGGCACGTATGTGGCATTCATTCCGGAAAAACGTCTGGGGATCGTGATTCTCGCGAACAAGAACATCCCGAACGGCGCGCGTGTCACGGCGGCGTACCGGATCCTCGAGTCGCTGGCCGATAAGGCGCAGACGCAATGATGTTCCATCGATACATGGCGGTCGTCGTGAGCGCGGCGATTAGCGTGCCTTCATTCGCAGCCGGCTCGGCGGCCGCCGCCAAAGACACGGTCGTTCTGCAACGCGTGCCTGTTGCAGGCACTGATCGCGAGATGGGCATGGGGATTTCGGAGTTCCCGCCGAACGCATCCAAGCCGAGACATAAAGCCACGGGACCGGAACTCGCTTACGTGCTGGACGGTGAAGTCACGGTGCAGGTTGATGGTCAGCCGGCGCACGTCGTCCGCGCCGGTGAGAGCTGGGCAATGCCGGCGAATGTCGCCCATGTCACGACCGCAGGGCCTGCGGGCGCGAAGGTTTTGGCGACGTGGGCGTGGGTGCCGGGAAAGCCGTTCAACGTTTCGGATCCGAAATAAGCCGTGCCCAGCCCTCACCTCTCGGCACGCTCACTCTTACGACAAGGCAGCAGCAACGGCATCGAAATCATCTACGCCTGATCCCGATGATCGTCATCAGACCTGACAAGCGACCAGCCGGAATCACCAATCAACTTGGCATTGCCGAACGACATTCGTCTGAACACCCGGCGAATCCAGCTCAAGAACATGATGTCTCCGCCGTGGCGAATTCGTTTTTATAGATCGAGCACAAGCTCCCTGCTTGTCGCCCTCGATACACACGCGGTCAGGTATTCGCGCTTTTCGTCGTCGCCGAGAATGCAGTCGTTGTGCTCGACTTCGCCCGACAAGTACCGCACCTTGCACGTGCCGCACAAACCCGCGCGGCACGATGTCTCTATCGGCACGCCGGCTTCGTCGAGTGCGTCGGCAATGCTCTGGTCGGCTGTGACCGGAATCATCTGCCCGGTGCTCGCAATCTTCACGATGAACTCGCCCACCGCGCCCGCAACCTCCTGACTCAGGTCCCGCTCGGGCGCCTTGAAGTGTTCGAAGTGAACCGTGCCCGACGGCCAATGTTGCGCCGCGGCCGCGCACGCCTTCATGAATCCGGCAGGGCCGCAGTAATACAGGTGGGTATCGGCGGCAGGTTCGCGCAACAGTTCGCCGATGTTCAATCCCGCCGATGGGTCGCCGTTGTCGAAATGAAAATGCAACCGGCCTGCGGTCTTGATGCTTGCCAGTTCATCGGTGAATGCCGTGCAGCGCGCATCCTTCGCGCAGTAATGCATCTCGTAGTCGATACCGGCGTCCTCCAGCCGGTGCGCCATTGCTTTGAGAGGCGTCACGCCGATACCACCGGCCAGCAGCACGACCTTCTTGGCGTCGGCGGCCAGTTCGAAGTTGTTGCGCGGCGCGCTGACCTTCACGCGATCCTGAACGCGCAGCGTGTCGTGTACGGCTTTTGATCCGCCGCGCCCGGCTTCATCACGCAGCACGGCGATCACGTAGCGATGCCGCTCGCTTGGTGAATTGCTGAGCGAATACTGGCGGACGGTACCGCCTTTCAGATGGATATCGATATGGGCGCCGGCCGTGAACGGCGGCAACGTGGCGCCCTCCGGATCGACGAGCTCATACGAGTTGATGCCTTTGCCTTCGAAGCGAATCTGCCGCACCATCAGGTCAAGGGGGCTGTCTGGACTTGCCATGAACTTTCCTATTGTTTTCTCGGGCCGCGCGTGCAGACAAACGCTCATCGAGCACGCGCGGTCCCTTTGCCTTCACGCCTTCATCGACGCTTCGAGCGACTCGAACTTCTCGCGCACGAATTGCGCACGCTCCTCGCCCTTGAGCGCCTCGCTATCCGTCAAGATCGCGACCAGCTTCTTCGTCAGCGCGCGCCGGTTGGCGACTTCCTGCTCGACAGTCTCCGCTTCCGGCAGATCGAACACGTTGCCCGAGCAGTAGCTATTGGGCGAGCCCGCGTTCGCTCTGAACCAGTCCGCGAAATTCTCGGCCGATGCTGCCGGGTTCGTCCCGCGAACCGCATCGCGCAGCATCTTGCGGAAGAGGAAAAGACCGGCGTCGAACTTGGTCGGATTCTCGAGCGAATGCACGGCGATCGGCCGCTGGCTGATGATGGCCTCGTAATCGCCGGGCGCGTATTGCGCGTCCTTGTAGTGCTCGCGTTCACGATGATTCGTCGGGATCGGCGGCAATTCTTCGAGCTTGTATTTGCCGAAGCGCTCCGGACGCCGCATCGCAACCTGTCCTTCGAGGAAGTCGATCGACTCGTAACCGACCAGCGATTTATCGCCGATGCCGCGTGTATCGATTCCCGGACCCATCACGCGCCAGCCGATCATCTTCGAATTTTCATCATCGACGGGAACGGTCCAGCGAATGATGTGAAAGCGGCTGAAGAGCTTCTTCTTCGCGCCATCTTCCGACGTGTACGCATGCAGGCTCAGATTCGGCAATACCTGATGCTGAACGCGCACGAACATGCGGTCCTTGTCGACGCGGCGAGCACCCGCGCACGCGAGGCTGCGTCCCTGTTGCACCGGCGCGAAATGCATGTCGGGAGCAACTTCCATGGACTTGGCGCCGACCTCGTCGAAAGTCGTGCCCTGATACTTGCCGTTGACCACGTTCTTGCCTGCGTGCAGCGCGGTCGGATGATAGTTGTCGGCGGCGTTGTCCTGCACTTGCAGCCAGTTGCAATGCTGGAAATTGCTGTAAGGCACGAGTTCGTCGGTCGGGGCTACCGTGAAATCACCTTCCCATTCCGGGAACGGCGGCTCCTTGTCGGGCGGTCCCATGTAGGCAAACACGAGTCCGTGACGCTCGACGGCTTTATATGCGCCCTGCTGGATCGAGCACGCGTATTTCTCAGCTTCCTTTTCTTCGCCGTTCGGAAACGGCACGTGGAGACAGGAGCCGTCGACGTCGAAGACCATGCCGTGGTAACAGCACTTGATGCCATGCTCCTGGATCGCGCCATATTCCAGCGATGCCCCGCGATGCACACAATGCGCATGCAGCACGCCTACGGCGCCGCTGCCATCGCGGAATGCGACCAGTTCTTCGCCGAGGATCTTCAGGAAGCGCGGGGTATCGGTGAGCTCGATGGCCATGCACACCGGATGCCAGAACGCGCGCATGTATTCGCCCATCGGCGTGCCGGGGCCGGTTTCGGTCAGTTCGGGATCGTGACCCGGAACCTTGTTGGTGTAGTAACCGCCGAAGGGCACCAGTTTCTTCTGGACCGCGCCGCCAGCGCTGCTTTTCTGCCCTTCCGCCTTTTCTGACTTGATGTTCATGTGTGCCTCTGCTGGGTGTATCGATAAGGGGAACTGCGTTTTTGTCATATTTTTAAGATCGGTTTCTGAACTCCGAACTCTGTATCCAAAGATTAGTTTCGCAATGCAGCCATGTCTCTACAGGTAAACGCTTGGGCGCAGAATTTTCCTTTCCGTTTGCACCTGCCCGACACTGCCTGTACGCTCTTGAACTCTGTATCCAGAAATTACGAGAGCAATCATGGCCGCCAAACTTCTGAAGCTCCAGGCACGCACCGACTATGTCGATGAAGTCTACAAAGTGCTGCTCGACGCCATCAGCGAAGGCTCCCTCGCGCCCGGCGCACGCATCACACAGGAAGAGATCGCGGAGCAACTGGCGGTATCGCGTTCACCGGTGCTGCAGGCGCTGCGCCTGCTGAAAAAAGACGGTCTCGTCCAGGACGCACCGGGTCGCGGCCTGCAGCACCGGTGAACGCGATACCGCCAGTTGCTCCGCGATCTCTTA
>NZ_JBSIPA010000408.1:0-5918 GCF_053574605.1 Caballeronia sp. M23-90
TGCATCTGCGTATCAGCGCGTTGGCGCGCCTTGCACCTGATGCGCCGGTCCAGCTCGCCACGCGAAAGCCGCGTCTCCACTGGCGAAAACGATGTCAGCGCCGGCGCATCAGGTGCAAGGCGCGCCAACGCGCTGATACGCAGATGCAGCGCGGTCGGGAAACGGGTCGTGTGCGTCGTCATGGGCGTGAAGTCCTCTGAGCGTGGCCGTTTCGGCCCGCTCAATGGCCACAGGAATTGCGGCTTCATTGGGATGACGATTTGCGCACAAGAATATTTACCTTTATTTTCGGGGCCGAATACCGGGCTTCACGTGAAAGGCATGAAACAGATACGCGCGACTAAATATTTCCCCCGCTAAAACGTCAATGAGGCAAGAGGCGCATTCCGCGCCACCGTGCTTCTCTCACTCGCCAAACGTAATGACCCCAGCCACCGAGCGTTACGACGCCACCTCGAACGAGAGCGCGCCACCCAAGCCCGCCTCGCGCCTGATCCTGACGCTGCTCAAGCGTTCACGCGGCGCGTTCACGCTCGCCATCGCCGCGTGCGTGCTGAATGGCGTTGCAAGCGTGACGCTGGTTGCAACGCTGAACCGCGCGCTGTCGCAGCCTTCATCGGCGGATAGCACGCTTGCATGGCGGTTCGCGTTGTGCGCGGTGGTCGCGCTCGCCACGCGGATCGTGTCGGGCGTCCTGTTTGCGCGGCTGTCGCAGGACACGATGGCGCAATTGCGCGAACGCGTGGCCAAGCGCGTCGCGACCGCCGAGTTGCGCGACGTAGAACGTATTGGCGCGGCGCCCGTGCAATCGGTCCTGACCGATGACGCCACCAACGTCTCCATGCTGTTCTTCGCCTTGCCCAACATCGTGATGCACGGTTCCATCGTGTGCGGGTGTCTCGCTTATCTCGCGTGGCTGTCGTTGCCGGTGTGCCTGCTTGCGTTGACCGCCATCGTGGTCGGTTCATTCGGTTATTACACCGGGGACAAACGCGCGATCGCCTCGCTTGAAGCGGCCGGCAAGTCGCAAGACAAGTTGTTCGGCTATCTCGGCGCGCTGTTTACCGGTGCGAAGGAGCTGAAGTTGCATCAGGCGCGCGCAACCCAATTCGTCGATGGACAATTGGGTCTGGCGATTGGCGAAGTGCGCGATCATCGGCGGCGGGCGTTCAGTGCCTATGCCGTTGGCGTGGGCTGGATCATCTTCGTGTTTTACGTGTTCCTGGGCGCTGCCGCTTTCTGGCCGTCGTTGGGCGTCCGTGCCGATACCCCTGCCGCAGCCGGTTACGTCATCGTGTTCCTGTTCATGCTGGTGCCTCTCGATGGCCTGCTCAACAACCTGCCGACCGTGAACGCAGCGCGCGTGTCGCTCGACCGGATCGAAAAGGTGATGGCGGAATTCGGCGGACTGTCCACGGCGGACGTTCAGACGCCGCCGTCATCGAGCGCTTCTCAAGCGTCGTTCAAGACACTGACCCTGCGTGGTGTCACGCATTCGTACTTCCACGAACGAGACGAACGCATGTTCCGCATCGGACCCGTGGACCTGACGTTCAGGCCTGGGGAGCTTGTGTTTATCGTGGGCGGGAATGGCAGCGGCAAGACCACGCTCGCGAAGGTGCTGACAGGTCTTTATGAGCCGGAGGGCGGCGTTATCGAAGTCGATGGCAAGCCGGTGGGGTCGCTCGAACGCCCCGCTTATCGCGAGCGTTTCACGGCAGTCTTCAATGACTTCCATCTGTTCGATGCTCTGCTTGGCATCGTCGATCCGAACGATCCTTCCCGTGCCCAGGCCGATGCCCGCGCGAACGCACTCATCGGCAAGCTGGCGCTGGATCACAAGGTGCAAGTGGTGGACGGCGCATTCTCCACGCGCGCGCTTTCCACAGGGCAACGCAAGCGCCTTGCGCTGGTGATCGCATATCTTGAGGACCGGCCGTTCTATCTCTTCGATGAATGGGCCGCCGACCAGGACCCTGCATTCAAGGCCGTGTTCTACGAGCAATTGCTGCCCGAACTGCGTCTCGCGGGGAAGACGGTGGTCGTCATCACGCACGACGACCGCTATTTCCCGCTTGCCGACCGCGTGTTGAAACTCGACAACGGCAGTATCGTCAGCGAGACGTACGGACCAGAGCCTGCCCTCGCGAACGGATGAAGATAAGGGGCTGGCGGACAGGTCTGCACGCCAGTGCTCAAAACACCGTACCGTTGATTGCGAGACCTGCGGGCCGCGCCTCGAACCTGTACTGAAGGTGCGTCGGATAGTGCGCATCGATCTCGCGCACCAGGCGGTCGATCTCGTGCGTGAGGGCATCGAACCGTTCCACCTTCAACAAGTACCCCGCCTTCATCAAACCTTCGCCGAACTTCTCCACCATCAGCGCTGCGAGTGCGGGCGTTTCCGCGCCGCGTTGTACATCGTGAATGCGGGCGCACGCGTAGCGCTGCATTTCATCGATCAAAGCCTCGGCGTCATCGGTCATTGTTTCCCCGCCTTTAGTAGTTCTATAGCCAGCATCAACCCCAATTGTTCAGGTTTGCAGGTATTTATTGTGTTGAAGAAGGGGTTTGCGGCGTATAGATTTCGTAAACACACCGTCGTTTCATTCCGCGTGAGCGTGTCCGAGCATCCGGAGATGAAGCGCCTCGGTTGCATCGTCCGCAGGAAACAAGGATTCGATTCGCAACTCCTCCGCAGCAACCGTTTGCGGCGTGCCGACGGTCGTGACCATGGAGAAGTAATTGAGTGTCGCGCCGTCCTTGGCGAAGCTGATGGGAATGACCGGCGTGCTGCGCGTAGCCGGTCCGGCGTCGAGGGTCTCCGCAGATTTCCAGCCGGTCTTGACGTCGGGATAAGCGAGCAGCGCGTCGATCAACTCGCGCGTCTTTTCATCGATAACCCGCCCGACCGATTCACGATGCACCCGCTGAATCAAACTCCTGGCGACCTCCTCCCAGTTGGCGATGAACGGCCGCATGCCATCGGGATCGAACATCAGGTGCAGCATGTTGCGAGGCGTTTTTCGCGCGGACAGGTCGATGAAGCGATTGAAGAAACGCGGCGCCGATTCATTGGGCAAAAGCACGTTCCAGTAGCGGTCCATCACGACTGCCGGAAACGGTTCGTGCTGCTTCAACATGCGCGCGAGCGCCCCTGTCACGCTCTGCATTTCCTCCGCGTTCCAGGCGCCTTCGGAATACATGGGCGCGAAACCCGCAGCAAGCAACAACGCGTTGCGCTCGCGAAGCGGAATGTCGAGCGCCTGCGCAAGATTGAGGAGCGTCTGGCGGCTCGGCGCGCTCCGTCCGCTTTCTATGAAGCTGACATGCCGTTGCGACACGCCGGCATCCAGCGAGAGATCGAACTGGCTCCTGCCGCGCGTACTTCGCCATTGGCGCAGCAGCGTGCCGAGTTCAGTAACAGGTTTGGCAGAGGACTTCATTCCATACTCATTCAATGCGGGTTCGGTCGATCAGGATACGCTCAACTCCAGTCGAGCCGCGCGTACCCCGCGCCAACAGTCATGCAGGGACCCACGCCTGAGCCTTGAACCGGTCTTCGACCGGCGTGCCGGCCATGTTGGTCGTCGTCGCGGCCATCGTCGATATCCCGATACTCGTGATCACCTCGAATATCTGAAGCGGCGAATATCCCGCCGATGTAAACCGCTCGATATCGCCCTCGCTCACGTTACCGCGTTTTTCGATCAGCGCCCGGCTCAAGCCCGAAAGCGCCGCATATTTAGGATCGGCTGGCAATTTCCCTGCACGGATCGCGTTGACGTCCGCTTCGGCCATGCCATCTTCAAGGGCAAAGGTGGAATGCGCCGCCACCGTCCAAGGGCACTTGATCGTGACCGCGTTCGTGAGCAGCAGGGTCTGTTTCTCGCATTCGTCGAGACTTCCGCCATGAAAACTCGCGAAGCTGCCCGCGAAGCCGTTGAGCAAAACCGGGTTGGCGGCCATGGTCGCCATGACGTTCGGCAAAAAGCCGAATTTTTCAACGAGGGCTTCGAGCGTGGGCCGCGATTGTGCCGGCGCCGATTCGATCGTATAAAGTCTAAAGCTTTGCATTCCTAACTCCTTCAATGGATTTGAACAAACAACATGAGCATTTCGTGTCCCCCAAGCGAGCTGATGTGCCAGGGGATGACTCTCATCTTAGAGAGCGCAGGAATATGTTCAATTACCTCCGATGTAATAACGCAGAGTTCGTCGGCGTGCATTTCGACGCCCCGCGCGTGGGCGAGATCGTTGATCTACATCAAGGGACGGGATTCCTGAGCCCATAGACTTTTCGTCAAGCGCCGGGCGCCTGACAGGTAGGCCACCGCGAGCACCCACCAACGGAGTTTCTGCGATGAGCCTCACAAGCATCCTGGTCCAGCTCGACACCAGTTCACGCTCGACCGCGCGCCTCAAGTTCGCAATGCGGCTCGCCCGGCAATACGGCGCGCATCTTACGGGAGCCTTGACCAGCTTCACGCCGGACCCGCGCACCTTTTACGTGATGGCCGGTTATTCCGAGTATTTCCAGGAGCATCGCAAGCTGCGTCTCGAGCGGCAGAGCGCGCTGGAACAGGTCTTCCACGCAGAACTGGAAGACGCCGGTGTAGCGGGACGCTGGGCCGGCAACATCGACTATCCGAACGATGACATCACCCACCTAGCGCGGTGTGCCGATCTCGTCATTGCCGGACAGGAAGATCCGGACGATCCCGAATCGTTTATTGCCGATCATTTTCCGGAAGCGCTCGTGATGTCCGCAGGCCGCCCGGTGCTCTTCCACCCGTACGCCCGCGAGTTCACGACGTTCAGCGAAAACGTGATGGTCGCGTGGAACGGCAGCCGCGAGTCCGTGCGCGCCGTGCATGATGCGTTGCCGCTCTTGCGGCGGGCGAAGCGGACCACCATCGTGACGGTCGACGAATTACATGACGCGGCGTGCGGCGATCGCATCCCCGGCGCGGACATCGCGCTCGTTCTGACGCGACACGACGTGAACGCAAACGTGGTCCGGCTCGGACACATCGAAAACACGGCGGCAGGCGGCCTGCTGCTCTCGAAGGCAGCGGAACTGGGCGCCGATCTGATCGTGATGGGCGCGTACGGCCACTCGCGCTGGCAGGAACTGGTCATGGGGGGCGTCACGCGCAGCATGTTCCAGTCGATGACCGTCCCCGTACTCATGTCGCATTGATCACAGGAAGAATTGCCATGTATAAGCGAATCATTGCGCCCGTCGACGGCAGCGAGACATCCAGCCACGCACTGGAGGCCGCGCTCGAACTCGCGCGAGATCACGGCGCCGAGCTCAGGCCCGTCTACGTAATCGATGTCCCGCCGCTATCGTATTCGGGCGCGGTGTTTGATCCCACCCCGATACGCGACGCCTTTGTGACCGAAGGCGAACACGTTCTCGCCGATGCAGCCGCGAAGATGAAACGCTACGGCGTGAAGGGCACGACAAGCATGGTCGAAGTCGAGCCGCTTGCCGACGACATCGCGCAACGCATCGAGCATACGGCGCAAGCCTTCGATGCCGACCTCATCGTGATGGGCACGCACGGCAGGCGCGGCTGGCGGCGGCTTTTGCTTGGCAGCGTCGCCGAACATTTCCTGCGCCTCTCCACAATGCCGGTGCTGCTCGTTCCGCATCATCCGCCCACACAAATGAAACCGGACGTTGCGGGAGTGCTGACATGAGCTACAAGACCATCCTCGTGCATATCGATGACAGCCGGCGCAGCGGCGCGCGGGTCGACTTCGCCGTCGACCTTGCCCTCAAGCACAACGCCCATCTGATCGGGCTGTACATGGTCTGCCGGAATGAGCTGCGCCCACTCATAAAGTCAGACGAAAGCCTGAGCCTCGCCGTCCACGAGGCGCAGGCCCGCGCCCGACTCGCGCGGGCA
>NZ_JBSIPA010000409.1:0-5913 GCF_053574605.1 Caballeronia sp. M23-90
TTCGCCGAATGGCCTTGTTGCTGGGGCTTCGGACTTGAACCAGACCGCGTTCGCTCAGTATCCGCGACGATCGCCGTATCGCGGACCGCCGCCAGTTGTCTATGCGCCGCCTCCGCCGGTGTATGCGCAACCCGCGATCGTGATCGGCTGGCATGGCGACCGTTATTACGACGGCCGCCGCTACTGGGCACGCGACGACTGGTATCGACATCATGGCGGCGGTCCGCGATACGGCGATCGTCGCGGATACTGAGCGAACGCGGTCTGGTTCAAGTCCGAAGCCCCAGCAACAAGGCCATTCGGCGAAAGCCGGATGGCCTTTTATACAAGTTGCGCGGCAGCGATCCTCGCCGCTGTCCGCCGTCTTCCTGTACGTAACAAAGAGTAAGCTTTCCACAGACGATATCACTCGTCACCGAACAACTTACAAAGTTGAAATACTGGATTGGTCTCGATCCGCTATATTCGCTTCCACCTGAACAATGACGGCCCGAGGCGCGCCTTTACACATGAATACGACCAGAAGCATCCGCAGTCTTGCAGGCATTGCCGGCATTTGCCTCATCACCTTGTCCGGCGCGGCCCACGCGGGCGGCGTGCACTTGGGTATCAATATCGGCATTCCTGCACCCGTCTACGTTGCGCCGCAGCCGTATTACGCGCCGCCGCCCCCGCCGGTCGTTTATCAGCCGGCGCCTGTGTACGCACCGCCCCCGGTTGTGATCGGGTGGTATGGAAACCGGTACTACGATGGACGGCGTTACTGGGCTCGCGACGACTGGTATCGGCATAATGGCGGCGGTCGGGGCTACTACGGTGGTCCGCAGCATGGCCATGGCGGCGGGGGCGGTGGAAATGGTCACGGCGGCGGTCACGGAAACGACCACCGCAGATAACTCCTCGCGCGATCCACAATACAAAAGGCCGTCCCGGTAAAACGGGACGGCCTTTGCATTTGCTGTAAGACCAAGGCTTCCGATCGACGAATTACTCCGCCGCAGCCAGAGGTGTCATGCCGCCAACCACCGCGTTGAAGCCGCTGTCGACGTGAATGATCTCCGCGCTGACGCCGCCCGCAAGATCTGACAGCAGGAACGCCGCGACGTTGCCGACCTGGTCGATGGTCACATTGCGCCGTAACGGCGCGTTGTTTTCGACGAATTCCAGGATCTTGCCGAAGCCCTTGATGCCGCTTGCCGCCAGCGTCTTGATCGGGCCGGCCGAGATGCCGTTCACGCGCACGCCTTTTCCGCCCAGAGATTCCGCCAGATACCGCACGCTCGCTTCCAGCGATGCCTTCGCGAGACCCATGGTGTTGTAGTTCGGGATCGCACGCTCCGCGCCCAGGTAGCTGAGCGTGAGCAAGGAAGCATCGGGGGAAAGCATCGACTGGGCGGCTTTTGCGAGCGCCGGGAAGCTGTACGCCGAAATATCGTGGGCGATGCGGAAGTTCTCACGCGTCATGCCATCGAGGAAATTGCCTGCAATCGCTTCGCGCGGCGCAAAGCCGATGGAATGCACGAGACCGTCGAGCGTGTCCCAGCGTTCCTTGAGCGACGTGAAAAGGGCATCGATGTCCTCGTCGCTTGCCACGTCGCAAGGAAATATGAGATCGCTGCCGAATTCCGTCGCGAACTCGGTGATGCGATCCTTGAAGCGCTCGCCTACGTACGTGAATGCGAGTTCGGCGCCTTCACGCTTGCATGCCGCCGCAATGCCATAGGCGATCGACCGGTTCGACAACAAGCCCGTCAGCAAAATCCGTTTTCCAGCGAGAAATCCCATGAATGCTCCTTAAGAAGTCAGTATTGCGCCTGCCCCGAATGATGGCGCGATTGCGGGCGCGAGAAGCCTGTGCGCCTCGTTACAATGCCCGGGACAGTTGTTTTAAGTAGAATTCTCTCACACTGCCGCGGCTCGGCCGCGGGTTGAGCAGGCATTGCCGGACGATGCTTGCCGGACGTTTTCAATCATCGTTGCAATGGTACGCATAAAGGCACTCATGACGACTGGCTCCCGACGGGTCCTCGGTCCACTGTTCGCAGGTTTGGCTGTTGCCTTCGGCGCACTCGCGGTTTCCCATCCGGCATTCGCCGTGTATGCCATCGCGCAGTATGGCGAGCCGAAATACCCGGCCGGTTTCAAGCACTTCGATTACGTCGATCCTGACGCGCCGCGCGGCGGCACGCTCGTCCTTGCCAATCCCAACCGGCTGACGAGCTTCGACAAGTTCAACCCCTTCACGCTGCGCGGCAACTCGGCGCCCGGTCTCGGCTTCATGTTCGAGAGCCTGACGACGGGAAGCCTCGACGAAGTATCGACCGCCTATGGTCTTCTCGCCGATGACATCAGCGTCGCGTCCGACGGCCTCTCAGCCACGTTCCATATCAATCCGAAAGCGAGGTTCTCGAACGGCGATCCCGTCACGGCCGACGACGTCAAGTACTCGTTCGAGACGCTCAAGAGCCCGCAGGCAGCGCCACAGTATTCGGTGTACTTCGGACAGATTTCGCGGGCGGTGATTGTCGATCCGTTGACGATTCGCTTCGAGTTCAAGGAGCGCACGCGCGAGATGCCGTTCATCGCGGGCGGGATTCCGGTGTTTTCGCGCAAGTGGGGCATGAAGCCGGACGGAAGCCACGTGCCGTTCGATCAACTCGCGTTTCAGAAGCCCATAGGCAGCGGACCGTATCTCATCGAGCAATACGACAACGGCCGCACGATCACTTACAAGCGCAATCCGGCGTATTGGGGCAACGCGTTGCCCGTGCGCGTCGGCACGTATAACTTCGAGCGCATCAACTACAAGCTGTATTCGGATGGCGTTGCACGGCTGGAAGCGTTCAAGGCCGGCGAATACGATGCGCTCGTGGAGTACATCGCGCGCAACTGGGTACGGCGTGACATCGGCAAACGCTTCGATAACGGCGAACTGGTCAAGCGCGAATTCCGCAATCACAACGGCACGGGCATGCAGGGGTTCTTCATCAATATCCGCCGCCCCTTGTTCAAGGACGTGCGCGTGCGGCAGGCCATCGATCTGGCCTTCGACTTCCAGTGGCTGAACCGGCAATTGTTCTTCAACCAGTACACGCGCATCGACAGTTTTTTTGCCAACACGGATCTCGCGGCGACCGGCATGCCGAGCGCGGGTGAACTGGCGATCCTGTCGCCGCTGCGCGCGCAACTCGACCCGGCGGTCTTCAGCCCGATGGTGAAGCAGCCCAGCACCGATGCCCCCGGCTCCCTGCGCGCAAACCTGATCAGGGCGCGCCAGCTCCTCGCCGATGCCGGCTGGACGTATCGCGACGGCGCGTTGCGCAACGCGAAGGGCGATCCGTTCGTGTTCGAGATACTCGACGACTCGGGCGGCGGCGCATCAATGGAACCCGTCGTAGCGACGCTCCAGCGCAACTTGCAGAAGCTCGGGATCGTGGCGAACTTCCGCACGGTGGATTTCGCTTTGATCCAGAAACGGCTCGACGCGTTCGACTTCGACGTCACGAGCATCCGCATGCCCGATGTGCAGATTCCGGGCACGGAGCAGGAGACGCGGTTCGGCAGCAAATCGGCGGATCAGCAGGGTTCGGATAATTACATCGGCTTGAAGTCGCCGGCGGTCGATTCGATCGTGCATACGCTGATCGGCGCGCAGACACGCGAGCAGCTTCTCGATTCCACCCATGCGCTCGACCGTGTGCTGATGCACGGCTACTATGTGATCCCGCATTGGTACACGGCGTCGCACCGGGTCGCTTATCGCAACACGCTCGCGTATCCAGCGACCTTGCCGCTCTACTACACCGCCGAGGACTGGATCACATCCACGTGGTGGTTCAAACCCGCGCAGCCGACCGCGCAGTAAATCAAAGCATTCAACCGGAGCGCCGCTTATGTGGAGCTACATCCTAAAACGCATCTTGCTGATGATCCCGACCTTGCTCGGTGTCCTCACGCTCACGTTCGCCGTGATCCAGTTCGTGCCGGGCGGACCGGTCGAGCAGGCCGTGCATGAACTGCGGCGCGGGGAGCAGGGCACGAGTTTCGGCATGCGCCAGCATACCGGCGTGGACGCGCAACAAGTCGCGCAACTCCGCGCGCTATACGGCTTCGATAAACCCCCGCTCCAACGCTACTTCCTGATGCTCGGCCGTTTCGCGCGCTTCGACCTTGGCGATAGTTATTTCCGGCATCAAAGCGTGTGGTCGCTGATCGTATCGAAACTGCCGGTGTCGATCAGCATCGGCTTGTGGACGTTTTTTATTACCTATCTGATATCGGTGCCGCTCGGCATTGCAAAGGCGGTGCGCAATGGCTCCACATTCGATGTGACCACCAGCTTGCTCGTACTGATCGGCTTCGCGATTCCGGGTTTCGTGCTCGGCGTGTTGCTGCTCGTGCTCTTCGGTGGCGGCTCGTTCTGGCAACTGTTTCCGCTGCGCAATCTCACTTCCGACAACTGGGCGACCCTTAGTCTTGGCGGGAAAATCGCGGACTACCTGTGGCATATCACGTTGCCGATCATTGCATCGGTAGTCGGCAGTTTCGCCGTGATCACGATGCTGACAAAGAATGCTTTTCTCGATGAAATCCGCAAGCAATACGTTCTGACTGCGCGGGCAAAGGGCTTGTCCGAGCGCACGGTGCTGTGGAAGCACGTCTTTCGCAACGCATTGCTGCCGTTGATCGTAGGATTTCCCGGCGCGTTCATCGGTGCGTTTTTCACGGGCAGCTTGCTGATCGAAACGCTTTTTTCACTCGATGGACTCGGCCTGCTTTCATACGAATCCGTCGTGCGGCGTGATTATCCGGTCGTGCTCGGCACGTTGTACTTGTTCACGCTGATCGGACTTGCCACCAAGCTCATCTCCGACCTCTGTTATGTGTGGGTCGACCCGCGCATTCAATTCGAACAACTGGAGCGTTGAGTTGAACCAGTCCATGCTCCGCACGCCCCGCGACAGCGACGCAAAACCATTGAGTGCGCCTGTCTCGACCACGCCCGGACGACGCGTCTGGCAGCGCTTCAAACGCAACCGGCTCGGTTACTGGAGCCTCGTGATCTTCGTGATCGCGTTTGCAATCAGCCTGGCCGGACCGTTATGGTCCAACGACAAACCCCTGGTCGTTCGCTATCAGGGGCAGCTCTATTTTCCGCTGGTGAGGACGTATTCGGAAACCACCTTCGGCGGTGACTTCCCGACACCCGCCGATTACCTCGACCCGTACATTCGCGACCGTTTCAGCGAGGGCAGCAACTTCGCCGTCTATCCGCCGAATCACTACTACTACGACACGCTGAACTACTTTTCGAAGGGCTCGAACCCGGCGCCGCCATCGCGCGAAAACTGGCTCGGCACCGACGACCGCGGCCGCGATGTATTCGCGCGGCTTCTCTACGGATTCCGCGTCTCGGTGATCTTCGCGCTGGTGCTGACCGCAATCGGCACTGTGCTCGGCATGCTGGCCGGCGCGGTACAGGGTTACTTCGGTGGACGCACCGACCTGACCGGGCAGCGCCTGATCGAAATCTGGAGCGCGCTGCCCGAGCTTTATTTGCTGATCATCTTTGCGTCCATCTTCGAGCCGAGTTTGCTGCTGCTCGTCGTGCTGCTTTCGCTTTTCGGATGGATAGGCTTGTCCGATTACGTGCGCGCCGAGTTCCTGCGCAACCGCACGCAAGACTATGTTCGCGCGGCGCGGGCGATGGGGTTGTCGAATGCGCAGATCATCTGGCGGCATATCCTGCCCAACAGCCTCACACCCGTTATCACGTTCCTGCCGTTGCGCCTGATCGAAATCTGGAGCGCGCTGCCCGAGCTTTATTTGCTGATCATCTTTGCGTCCATCTTCGAGCCGAGTTTGCTGCTGCTCGTCGTGCTGCTTTCGCTTTTCGGATGGATAGGCTTGTCC